>CAYQKJ010000011.1:0-6723 GCA_964418195.1 uncultured Methanosarcinales archaeon
AAAGCACGGCAATAAAAAATAAAGCACTTAAAAATAAACAATAATCAAAAGCCAAGGCAATAAAACATTTTTTATTCCTCGTTCAGGTATTAAAAAAGAGAATTGAAAATAAAGGAAAAAAAGACGATAATTCATAGATAAGGAAGAAATAAAAAAGAAAAATAAGTTGCAAAGCCCTGAAAGGGCTAAACAGTCATAAAAGGAAGAAAAAGAAATAGTAAGAAAGAAATTATAAAAAATATCGCCTGTAAAAAAAAATAACAATCAAAAGGCAATTCATTCACAAACCAAAGATATGCAGAATTCCTGCCCATGACATTTAATAATTTTAGAAATATCTTTTAAAAAAATAAAAAAGTATTTTGATTAAAATAACAAAAATGCCGAGAAAATATAAATACAAAAACGATGAATTGAAAATAATCAGAAAAAAGTTTATTTGTTTGGCATTCATCATTTTTGTCTTGCTAAGCGCAAGCTTCGGCTGTAAAAAAACTTCCGAAGAAAATCCAAAGGAAGAACAATCTGAAAAGGGGGTGGTTGAAATGCCCAAAAAGGTTTTGTTTGTAATCGCTCAGAGAAACTTTCAAGACAATGAACTAAAGATTCCAAAATCAATACTTGAATCAAAGGACATCAAGTGCGAAATTGCCAGCAAAACATCAGAAAGGGCGCAGGGCAGTTTCGGAACAACAGTAAAGCCAGACCTTTCTGTGAGAGAAGCTTTGAATAAGATTGATGACTATAATGCTGTTGTGTTTATTGGTGGGAGTGGAATGCAGGCATATTTCAATGATTCAGATTATCTCTCACTTGCTGAAACAGCATACAACAAAAACAAAAAGATAGCGGCAATATGTATAGCGCCTGTTATTTTGGCAAATGCAGGCATTTTGAAAGGAAAAAATGCAACTGTCTGGGATGGCGAATTCAGAAGCATGATTGAAATAAAGGGAGCTAAGTATATTACAACGGCAGTAGTTGTAGATGATAGTGTAGTTACTGCAAATGGTCCAGAAGCTGCTGAGGAATTTGGAAAAAAAATTTTGGAACTCATAAGTTAAGAGATAATTTATTTTTCATTATTCATGATTTATCACTATTCATTGTTCATTTTCATTAGGGTTTTCATTTTTAGCATTGGTTAGAGGGGATGCAGAATGTTGCAATTGGATAATATATGCATAGAATGGCTTGGTCAGTCTGCTTTCAAGATAAAAGCAGGTATAATAATCTATATCGACCCTTTTAAGATAAATGATACAGAAAAAGCAGACATTGTCCTGATAACACACAGTCACTACGATCACTGCAGTGTTGAGGATTTGAAGAAAGTTGCAAAAACAGACACTGTTGTGGTAGCGCCTCCTGACTGCCTTAGCCTTATCAGAAAGGTTGAGAACATAGAAATCAAGGTTGCAGAGCCATTCCAGAAAATGGAGATAAGAGGAATTTTATTAGAAACATTTCCTGCATACAACCTCGGAAAAAAATTTCATCAGAAAATAAATGGCTGGCTCGGTTATGTGCTCACAATAAACAACAAAAGGATATACCATGCAGGCGACACTGATGTAGTTCCTGAGATGAACAATCTGAAGAACATAGATTTAGCCATGCTTCCAGTCGGCGGCACCTACACCATGAATGCAGAAGAAGCTGCTCAGGCAGTCAAAATAATAAAGCCAAAGATTGCAGTTCCGATGCATTTTGGCTCTGTTGTAGGTAGTGAGAATGATGCTGCAAGATTCAAGGAGCTTGCAGGAGCAGATTGTGAAGTAAAAATACTTGAAAGGGATAAATGAAAAAAGTAAAGATTTAAAAAAATATGCTGTTCACTTTCACATCGTTAATATAAAATAACAAAAACTCGCTACTAAAGTGTGGGGTTTTAAACCCGGCGCGATTTTTAATGAAAAAACAACTCAAACGATAAAAAAAGCTTTCGTTGCTGGTAATAAGTAACATTGCTAACTGAAACCTTTTTAATTGAACAGTAAAAATAAGTGATTGAAAATGAAAAAAGAAAATGTTTATTCAGTAATCCTGGACATTGCAAAGGATATTGCAAGAACAAAAGAAGGGGCTCTGTTCATAATGGCACCAAAAGCCAAATTTAAGGGAACCTACAAGACACTATACCCGCAAATAATCTCAAAGGACATAATGATTGACGAAAAGGGAATCTCAGAAGTAATAATAAAACTTGCAACATTGGATGGAGCAGTGCTGATTACAAATAATGGAAATCTCTTTGCTTACGGTGTTATGATAAAAAAAGTAAAGCCCTTAAGAGGATTTGGAACAAAGCATGCTGCTGCAGCAGGCTTCACAAGAGCAGTCAAGGATTCAATAGCTGTGCTTGTAGACGAAGGCATTGACTGGATTAAAGTATTCAAGCATGGAAGAATTGTGCTTGAAATGGACTCTGGTAAGCAGAAACAGTCAATAGAAAACAAAATCATAAAGTTTCTCACAAATGAAGACACTGCAATCATCAGCGCTGCAGGCATATCAGCAGCTGTTTTGGGATTCGCTCCAATATTAGTGCTGAGTGGCACTTACCTTATAATAAAGGGTGCGACAGGCATCATAAAGAAAAACTTAAGAAACTTGTAGCAAGCATCGCGAGGTTTTCAAAATGGAAAGAATTTTCATAAAAGAACTTAATGAAAACTTAGACGGAAAAAAGGTTTTATTGAAAGGATGGGTGCATGAAATCAGGGATTTGAAAAAGGTAAAATTCATTCTGCTAAGGGATTTTACAGGGATTGCGCAGCTTGTTGCACTGGAAGATGCTTCTAAAAAGGAAATTTTTGAAAGCATTCCAAAAATTCCCATTGAAAGCGTAGTATCAGTTGAAGGCACTGTAAAGAAGAGTGATATTGCAAAGCGCAAGATTGAGGTTGTGATTGAAAAAATAGAGATATTGGCAAAAGCAGAAAAGCTTCCAATTACTCTTGTAGACAAGGGTGTTGACACGGGATTTTCAAAGAGGTTTGACTACAGAAGCATTGACCTCAGAAAGCCGAAGAATCTTGCAATCTTTAAAATAGAATCTGCAATTGTGGAAGGAATGACAAATTTTTTGCAAAAGAACGGCTTTATACAGGTTTTCACTCCTTGCATAATGGGTGCTGCTTCTGAGTCAGGAGCAGAAGTTTTTGCAATAAAATACTATGACAAGGAAGCTTATCTTAGACAGGATCCCCAGCTTCACAGGCAGTTAACTATTGCAGGAGGAATTGAAAAATTGTATGACCTGGGCCCAAGCTGGCGTGCAGAAAAATCACACACAGTAAGGCACCTGTGCGAGCATAGAACCTGCGCTGTTGAAAAAGCATTCATAAAGGATGAGTTGGAAATTGAAAGAATCGAGGAAGAGCTTGTTGTTGCCGCACTTGAGAATGCCAAGCAAAAATATCCTGAAGCATTAGAGCTCTTGGGTGTTGAATTAAAAATTCCAAAAACCCCATTTCTGGAAATGAGATTCCCGAAAATCTATGAAATCTTGGCAGAAATGGGAAAAAAGCTGCCTAAAGAAACTGACCTTGATATAGAGTCATCGGAGCTGCTTGGAAGATATGTAAAGGAAAAACACCATGCAGATTTCTATTTTGTGAACAGATTCCCCTCAGCAATTAAGCCGTTTTACGTCATGAAAGTGGATGAAGAGCCGGAATTTGCGAGAAGCATAGACCTGAACTTTGGAAAAATAGAACTAAGCTCTGGAGGACAAAGAGAACACAGATATGAAAAAATCATGCAGCAGATTGCTGAGAAAAAACTTGACCCGAAGAATATTGAATGGTTCACTAATTTCTTCAGGTATGGAGTGCCTCCGCACGGCGGCTTTGCAATAGGAATCGAAAGGTTAATGCAGGCAGTGCTCAACTTGAGCAACATCAGAGAAGCAGTGCTATTCCCAAGAGAGCCTGACAGGCTGCTGCCATAAAAAAATAAATATCTTTGGGCTAAAAGCCCAAGGTATTCTTCCTTTAGAATAAAAAATTATAATGATTTTTTTGTTAATTTCTGAATTTATTTGAAATGAATTTTAGTAAGCGTTAATCGCCATTCAGAAAAACAAAGCTTTTAAATCAGGAGTTATTTTAATACAAAATCAATTTAGAATAAATTTCATGCTTTAGGTGGTGCTCATGGATTTCATTTCAATAAAGGAAGCAATGAAAAAGGAAAAGGGAGAGGTTGCAGTAAGAGGATGGGTTTACAGGGAGCGCAAAAGCAATAAATTTGCCTTTATTGTTTTACGGGACTCTACAGAGATAATCCAGTGCATTGTCGAAAAGGACAAAGTCAGCGAAGATGTATGGAATGATGCTGAAGAAATCACAGTAGAATCCTCATGTGAAATAGTTGGAATAATAAGAGAAGAAAAAAGAGCGCCGACTGGCTATGAAATTTCAATCAAGGATTTAAAAGTTGTAGACATTGCAGAACCATTTCCAATCACAAAGGACAAAAGCCCGGAATTCCTTTTGGACAAGAGGCATCTCTGGCTTAGAAGCAGGTATATGGCTTCAATTATGAAAATCAGAAGCACTGTCTTTGATGCAATAAGGGAATACTTCAAAAGCAATGGTTTCTATGAGCACCATTCTCCAAGCTTTACTGCAGTGCAGTGCGAGGGAGGCTCAACGCTCTTCAAGGTGGACTATTTTGGAAAGCCTGTGTATTTGACGCAGACATGGCAGCTCTATGCAGAGCCCATGATATTTGCGCTTGAGAAGGTTTTTACAATCGCACCCTCATTCAGGGCTGAAAAATCAAAGACATCCAGGCATCTCACAGAATACTGGCATGCTGAGATGGAAGTTGCGTGGTGCTCTTTTGATGAAATGCTTGATTATGGAGAAGAGCTGATAAAGCACGTTGTAAAAAGGGTTCTGGCTGACAATGCAGAAGAGCTGAAAATTCTCAAGAGAGACATCTCAAAATTAGAGCCTACGCTGAAGAAGAGGTTTCCAAGAATAACTTATGATGAAGCACTAAAGCTCCTGAAGGAAAAGTTCAACATGCACATAAAATGGGGAAAGGATTTGCGCACAATAGAAGAGGACAAGCTCACATCGCTTTTTGACATCCCAATTATTGTGACACGCTATCCAAAGATTGTCAAGGCATTCTATATGAAGGAAGACGTAAAAAATCCTGATGTTGTGCTTGGAAGCGACTTCCTGCTGCCAGAAGGGCATGGCGAAGTCATTGGGGGCTCTGAAAGGGAGCCGGACCTTGAAAAGATAAAGGACAGGCTGAAAGAGCAGGGAGAGGATGTCTCAAAATATGAATTTTATCTGGACACGAGAAGATACGGCAGTGTTCCACACTCTGGCTTTGGCTTGGGAGTTGAAAGATTAATAAGCTGGATTTGTGGCTTGGACAACATCAAGGATGCAATCGCTTTTCCTAGGACAATATTAAGGTGGACTCCTTAAAGAAAACAGGCACTAATCATTTTCAGAGCCTGCAGAGCCCTTCTTCAATCTTCTTTCATATTTTTCAAGAACCATGCTGAGGGCTTCTTCTAAATCCACATTGAAATAATTGGCAATAGTAATTAGGGAATATAATGTATCTCCAAGCTCTGATTTTATTTCTTCCCTAAACTTTATGGGCTTTTTGCCATAATCTGACATCTTCAAAACCTCTTTTGAAATTTCGCCGATTTCAGAGGTTAAATCCAAGACTCTGTGCTCTGCTGGAGCTTCTAAATCGTGTTTAAGACAGAATTTTCTGATTTTTTCTTGAATCTCTTTCATGAAAAACAATTATGCTAAAATCTTAATAAATCTTTCTAAGAAGAATGTATTTGAATTGTAATAGAAAAAATCAAAAAGATTATAAATAAACATGCTACAAAAAAGAATCATCATATAAAAGGATATTAATATATCGCTGAACTATATGACAAATATAATTATTGTGAGATTATTGTCAAAATAACAATTAGTTTAATAATCAGCTAAAAAGAGGTGTTAGATGTGATATTCGGCTATGATGAAAAAGGTAAAGATGACAGCAAAAAATTCAACAATGGTTTTTCATTCAGATACATAACAGCACTCTCTTATGAGATAGGTAACAAATTCATAGAGGCTTCTGAAATTATATTTGTCATGGCAGCTTCATTTTTCATACCTTTCTTAATCGGGCATCCGCAGCTGATTGTGGGGATTGCTGTTAATATTTTGCTTATTGAGTCAGCACTTTACTTGAAGGATTATAAGCTTGCTGCCCCGATAATAATGCCAAGCATAGGAGCGCTTTCAAGGGCTGTGCTTTTTGGAGCCTTTACAAAATATCTGGTGTTCATGCTTCCCTTTATTTGGATGGGAAACTTGATTATCATATCAGTGATAAAGCTGCTGAACCTCTTCCTCAAAAAGAATTTCTTGTTGGCTGGATTTGCAGGAGCTATTCTAAAATCCTGCTTCTTGTTCTCGTCAGCCTATGTTCTCTTCAAATTCGGGCTTGTTCCAAAACTCTTTTTGAATGCTTTTGGATTCACACAGCTGATAACAGCGGCAGCTGCTGTGCTCATAGTTTATCCTGTTTTTAGATTAAGAAATTGTAAATGGAAAAGATAAGATAAAAATAAATAAAAAATCAATGCTTGCCATTAACCTATTTCACACAAAAAGTTTTGATAAAAAAATATCAAAAATATAAATTAAAAATCGTAAAAATGCATTAAAAAATATT
>CAYQKJ010000011.1:6733-11327 GCA_964418195.1 uncultured Methanosarcinales archaeon
TAAATTACAAAAATGGAAATGCCATCAGAAGAAAGGGAAATGAAAGATAAGAATGAAAAAAATAAGAATGATGAAAATAAAGTTCTGGAAATCATAAAAAAATATTCAGGAACAAAAAGCCCCCTGCTGTCAATACTTGAAGAGATTCAGCAGAACTTCGGCTACATACCCAAAAGCTTGATGCTGACAATAAGCGAACAGCTTGGAATTCCCCTCAGCAGAGTGTATTCTGTGGCGACTTTCTACAATGATTTTAAGAAGGAAAAGAGAGGGCAGCACCTGATAAGAATCTGCCTTGGAACTGCCTGCTGCGTAAAGGAAGCAGATGCTAATCTAGAGCTTCTAGAAAAGGCTTTTGGCATAAAGGCAGGCTCTACAACTTCTGATAATTTTGTAACTTTGGAAACAGTCAACTGTTTTGGAGCATGCAACCTCGGGCCTATTGTTGAGGTTGATGGAAAGATAATAAGCAAAGTTGATGGAAAAAAAATAAAAAACATTCTGAATGGCTTGAAGAAAAATAAAAATGCAAAATAAGGAAGAAGGGTAAAAGGGATTAGACGTATTAAATTGAATGAATATGATTAAATAATGTTTTTGAAAAAAAAATTGAGAATCATTATAGAAAAACTAACAATAACAAGAAGATAGAAAAAAATATGGCTTGCAGGAAGGTGTGCTTATGATTTTAATAAGAGTTGGGCTTGGCTCGTGCGGAATCTCTGCAGGCGCTTTGGAAGTATATGAAGAATTGGAAAATATCGCTGAGAGAAATCCGAACATCACAGTAAAGAAATGCGGCTGCATAGGCGCATGCTATCTGGAGCCGATTGTTGAGCTGAAAGTTGATGATTATGAAACCATAATCTTTGAAAAAGTTGAAAAAAAAGATGTGGCAAGCATTCTGAATTTTGCAAAGCTGCTCCAGCAGCAGGAAAAACCACAAAAGCTGAAAAAGCTCTTTGCAAAAAGACGTGATGGAAGAGACACTGATATTAATGCACCTTTTATTGATGAGATTGATTATTACAAAAACCAGGTTAAAAGGGTTTCAGAGAGATGCGGCATAGTTGACCCTGAGGACATTGAAGACAGCATTGAAAAAGGAAGCTATCTTGCGCTTAGAAAAGCGCTCTCAATGAAACCAGAGCAGATTATTGAAGAAGTCAAAAAATCTGGGCTGAGGGGAAGGGGCGGCGCTGGTTTTTCAACAGGAGCAAAATGGGAATTCCTGTTAAAGGAAAAAAACAAAACTCATTATCTGATATGCAATTTTGATGAGGGCGACCCAGGCGCATTTATGAACAGGGCGCTTGTGGAGTCAGACCCGCAGCTCGTGATTGAAGGCATAATAATAGCTGCCTATGCCTTGGGCGTGAAAAATGCTTTCATCTACACAAGGGCAGAATATCCTCTTGCAATAAAGAGATTGAGAATTGCAATCCAGCAGGCAAGGCAGAAGGGATTTCTCGGAAAAAACATACTTGGAAAAAACTTCTCGCTTGAGATTGAACTGAGGATAGGAGCAGGGGCTTTTGTCTGCGGAGAAGAAACTGCACTTATAAAATCAATAGAGGGCTTCTCAGGAAGGCCTGTTCCAAGGCCGCCATATCCTGCTGAAAAGGGATTATGGAAAATGCCCACTAACATCAACAATGTCGAAACTCTTGCCAATATCCCTTTGATAATAAAGAATGGGGCAGAGTGGTTCAGGAAATTTGGAACAGAAAACTCTGCAGGCACAAAGATGTTCTCTTTGAGCGGCGACATTCCGAGAAGCGGCTACATAGAGGTTCCTTTTGGAATGAACATAAAACAGGTTTCTGAAATAGCTGGATTCGGCATAGATGATTTCAAGGCAGTACAGCTCGGAGGCCCTTCAGGCGGCTTTATCGGCAAGGATAATTTTGAAACTCCTCTTAATTATGACAGCGTCAAAAAGATAGATGCCATAATAGGCTCGGGAAGCATGATTGTGATTAGCAAAGAAAAAAATCTGATTGATTGCATAAGGTATGGGTTAAGATTTTCTGTTTCTGAAAGCTGCGGAAAGTGCGTGCCATGCAGAGAAGGAACTTTAAGGCTTTATGAGCTTGCTACAAAAATCTCAAAAGGAGAAGGAAATCCTGATGATTTATACAACATCTATGTGCTCTCAACAACAATAAAGAAGACTGCTCTTTGCGGCTTGGGACAGACAGCTCCAAATCTTGTGCTTTCAAGCATAAAGCATTTTTTCTCAGAATATGAGGATAAGATTGACTTTTGGAAGGGGAAGAAGCCTAACATCCTGTTTTATAAGATAGACCCTCAGAAATGCAATGGCTGCCATCTATGCGCAGAATCTTGCCCTAAGAGTGCAATAAGTGGAAGAAAGCTTGAGATTCACAGCATAAATGATGATTTGTGTGTTAGATGCGGCTTGTGCTTCAGGCAGTGTCCCTTTAAAGCAATCGAGGAGTTTATTGCTGAAAGCGCTGAGGAAATAGTAAGGAATGATAAGAAAAAATGAAAAGAACCAAAACAAAAAACAAAGCAAGAAATAGCAAGGCAGGAAAGGGAACAAAAAGAAAGAATCAGTTGAAGACAGAATCAGTAGAATCCATGCCTAAGAAGTGCAGGATTTCAGTAAACGGCAAAAAATATCTCACAGACAAAAAATATCTTCTGCAGGGATTGGAGGAAATTGGCTTTGATATTCCGCACCTCTGCTTTCACGAGGACTTTGAGCCATTGGCAACCTGCAGATTGTGCATTGTTGAATCAGATGGAAAACTTGTGACTTCCTGCAACACCGCTGTTAAAGAGGGAATGAATGTCAAGACAGACACTGAGGAAATTCTCGAAGCAAGACGCTTCAATCTTGAGCTCATACTTTCAGACCATCCACTGGACTGTGATTACTGCTACAAAAATCTTCATTGCGAACTTCAGAGAATCGCTGAAAAGATAACAAAGACCACAAGATACAAGGGAAGGCACCGCAGCTATGAAAAAGATGAGTCATCAGCAGCAATAATGAGAGATATGAACCAGTGCATTTTGTGCGGAAGATGCATTGCTGCCTGCGAAGCCCAGGGAGTCTGCCTATTAAACTATGCTGAGCGCGGCTTTAATACGATAATTGCTCCTCCAATGAATCTGAAAATTTCAAACACTTTGTGTATAAGTTGTGGACAGTGCACGCTCCACTGCCCAACTGCAGCAATAATTGAAAAAGATGAGAGGACTGAAGTCTACAATGCATTGAATGATGAAAAGAAGTTTGTGATTGCGCAGATAGCACCTTCTGTCAGAAGCAGTCTGGGAGAAGAATTTGGGCTCAAGCCAGGCACTGTGCTCATAGGAAAGGTGGCTGCTGCTCTTAAGCAGATAGGTTTTGATTCTGTTATTGATACAAGCACAGGAGCTGACTTTACAATAATGGAAGAAGCCAATGAGCTTGTTGAGAGGCTGAAAAAGAGGGAGAACCTTCCAATGTTTACATCATGCTGTCCTGCTTGGATAAATTATGTTGAAACATTCCATCCAGAGCTTATCAAAAATCTTTCAACCACAAAAAGCCCGCACCAGATTCTGGCTTCAGTAATAAAAACCTATTATGCGAAGATGAAAAATCTTGAGCCTTGTGATATAGTGATTGTTTCAATAATGCCATGCACTGCAAAAAAAGAGGAAGCAACAAGAATCACGCATAGAATCAACAACATTCCAACAGTTGATTATGTGCTGACTGTGAGAGAAGCTGCAAAGATGCTCAGGGAAGGCGGAATTGACATTATGAAATTGAAGGATGAAAAATTTGATGCTCTGATTGATGTTGCTTCAGGAGCTGGACAGATATTTGGAGCAACAGGTGGTGTTATGGAAGCAGCGCTTAGGACAGCGGAATATTTCATAAATGGAAAAAACAAAAAAGAGAGAATAGAGTTCAAAAACGTCAGGGGCATGCAGTCAATAAAGACAGCGCAATATGATTTAGGAAAGCAAAAGGTAAGGATTGCTGTTGTCAATGGAAGCGGAAATGCTGAAAAGTTTCTGAATATGATTAAAAATAAGGAGCTTGAAGTTGATTTTATTGAGGTGATGGCCTGTCCAGGGGGCTGCGTAGGAGGAGGAGGGCAGCCAATACCTTCATCAATGAAAATTGTGACTGAAAGGGCAAAAGCGCTCTATGAAATAGATAAGAAAGCGGGCGTCAGAACCAGTCATGAAAATCCTGTTATAAAGAAAGTTTACAAGGAATTCTTAAAAAAGCCCGGAAGCGAGCTTGCCGAGCAACTGCTTCACACAAAATATATGGAAAGAGAAAAATACATTCTGAAGGAAAAGTGAGGATACGTTCTAAAGGAAAAGTAAGAAAAAGAAGGAAGAAAGAGAAAAAAAGTGGGAGAAAGAAAGGAAGTAGAAAAGAGAAAAAATAATTCACAGCGAATAAATATCTTTGGGCTAAAGCCCAAAGTACAATAAAATGCAAAGCATTTTATGTACAAAAAATCTTCGATTTTTTTGTATTCTGGCGATTTTTGATAAAGAAAAAATAATTCATAGCCAAGAAAAAAACATTTTTCAAAACTAAACTTCATAAAAACCT
>CAYQKJ010000012.1:0-11218 GCA_964418195.1 uncultured Methanosarcinales archaeon
GTTAATATATTTTATTCATTTGCCTCATAAACATTAAACTATTTTCTAGAAATTAGTTGATTACATTTAATATTTACAAAAATTAATAGAGCAGAATCATCAAAATTATCAAAACACTGCTTTTCTACTCCTGATTACGAAAGCTTTATAAAGAGGTGTTTTTTTCCCTTCAAAGTCGGGATAGAGTATTTAAAGAAATTTAAATACCTTGTAAATAGTGCTAAACGAGCCTGAAAAAAAAGTCTTTAGTAAGTTTTTCAGTACAGTTTAGTGAAGTGTTCTCTTCAGAAGGACTTTACTAATTAGGCTCTTTTTTGCAAAAACAAGAAATAGGTATGCAGATAAAATGCCAACTACAAGAAATCCACGCAGGGGAAGCATGCAGTTTTGGCCGAGAAAGAGAGCAAAGAGGCCATATGCAAGAATTAGAGAATACTCTAGAGACAAGAAGGAATGCAGCCTGCTAGGATTTGCTGGCTATAAAGTTGGTATGGTGCAATTGACTGCCATGGACAATAGACCAACTTCAATGACAAAAGGTGAGGAGATAATAATTCCGGCAACAATAATAGAATGTCCTCCAATAAGAATTGCGTCAATCAGATTCTACAAAAATACTTCTAATGGTTTGAATGTTGTCACAGAAATTTTTGTTGGAAATGAAAAAGAGCTTGAAAAAAAGATAAAGCTTTCAAAAAAATCTTCTGAAACAAAAATAAAGGAGATAGAGGGCAAACTAAATGATTTTAATGACATAAGAGCTATTGTTTACACCAAGCCCGGCATGACAGGAATAGGAAAGAAAAAGCCGGAAGTTTTTGAGACGATGCTGAGCGGCGACAATAACAGCAAATTTGCCTATCTAAAAGAAAGAATAGGAAAAGACATTGCAGTTGATGATATAATAAAAGAGGGACAAACCGTTGACCTGCACGCCATAACAAAGGGCAAAGGCATACAGGGTCCTGTCAAGCGCTTTGGAGTCGCAATAAGGTCGCATAAGTCAGAAAAGACAAAGAGAGGGCCCGGCAGCTTGTCAGACTGGTGCTCACAGGGGCAGATAATGTACAGGGTTGCGCATGCAGGACAGATGGGCTATCACCAGAGAACAGAATACAACAAATTGGTTTTGAAAATCGGAAAGGACAGCATAAATACAAAACACGGCTTTGAGCATTATGGTATGATAAAGAATCCATACATCATGATAATAGGCTCTGTTGCTGGAAGCAATAAGAGGCTTATAAGAATCAATCATCCGATAAGAGAAAAGAAAAAACTTCCTGAAGGGGCGCTTCAGGTGAAGAACATACTTTCAAAATAAAAATATTAGAGAATGAAATTGTGGTGAAAAATGCAACTGAAGATATTCAATCTTGAAAAACAAGAGATTGGAAAAATAAAACTGCCTGCGCAGTTTGAGGAAGAAGTCAGAGAAGACCTGATAAAAAGAGCAGTTTTGTCTCTCAGGAGCGCAAGAAGACAAAGATATGGCGCATTTGCAGAAGCAGGCAAGAGACCTTCAGCGAAAATCTCGAGAAGAAGGCGAGACTACAAGGGAGCATATGGAAAGGGAATCTCAAGAGTGCCTAGAAAAACCCTCAACAGGAGAGGAATGAACTTTTATTGGGTAGGAGCTTTTGCGCCAGGAACTGTTGGAGGAAGGGCAGCTCATCCTCCAAAGAGCGAAAAGATTCTTTTTGAGAAGATAAACAAAAAAGAGAAGAGAAAGGCAATAAGGAGCGCACTTTCAGCAGCAGTAAATGCTGAGACTGTGAGAAAGAGAGGGCATATCATACCAAATGATTATCCATTCATAATATCTGATGATATTGAAAATATGAGCAAAGCAAAAGAGTTGATTGAAGCACTGAAAAAGCTTGGGTTTGAAGAGGAAATAAAGAGGGCTTCAAAAAAGAGCATAAGGGCAGGCAAAGGAAGAGCCAGAGGCAGGAAATACAAAAAGAGAAAGGGACTGTTGCTAGTGGTTTCAAAGGACTGCAAACTAATAAATGCAGCAGGAAACCTGCCTGTTGATGTTAAGAAAATAAATGAGATAAATGCAGAAGACCTCGCTCCAGGAGGAGTTCCTGGAAGGGCAGCATTATTTACGCCAAAATCACTTGAAACAATTGAAAAGGAGAAGATGTTTGAGTAAGACAAGAGTGAGAAATATGGATGCATTAAATGTGATAAAATATCCTGTATCAAATGAAAAAGCAATAAGGCTTATGGAGTCAGAAAATATTCTCACATTCATAGTTGAGAGCAAGGCTGAAAAAGAGGATGTGAAAAAAGCAGTTGAAAAGATTTTCAAGACAAAGGTTGTAGATGTCAAAACCATGAATGACATGAAAGGAAGAAAAAAAGCGTATGTCAAGCTAAGCAAAGAAACCCCAGCTATTGACATAGCAACACAGCTTGGAATGATGTGAGAATACTTGAAATGGGGGAATATTATTGATGCTTAGAAATTGCATTCGTCCGCGCAGATGATGCATAATAACCACAACAAGATTAATCACAATAAAACTAATCATATAGTTCACATAAAAAAAATTAATCAAATAAAACAAACAGAACAATGCACAATAGAATAAACATGATGATATTTTCATTAAAGCTGCATCAGAAAATATATTTATTATCAGAACATAGACGTTTGTTAATTATCTAAAAATAAAAATTGGTGCAAAAATGGGAAAGAACCTTATAAGTCAGAAAAGGGGAAAGGGAAGCCCTCGTTACCTTGCGCCTAGCTTTAGGTATGCGGGAAAGTGCGAATATATAGAAAGAGAACCCACAAGCTGTGCCATAACAGAAATAATACACAGCCAAGGGCACTCTGCCCCACTTGCAAGGATAAGATATGCAAGCGGAAAAGAAACGCTCATAGTTGCACCAGATGGAATACGAAAAGGAGAAATCATATTAGTAAATGGCGATGAGCTGAAAATTGGAAACATCATGATGCTTGATAAGATTCCTGCAGGAACAGTCATCTGCAATCTTGAATCTGTTCCTGGCGACGGAGGAAAACTTGTGAAAGCAGCCGGCGCTTATGCAAAAGTGCTCAGCAGGATTGGCAATAAGATATTAGTCCAGCTTCCTTCAAAGAGCGAGAAGCTTTTTGACAGCAAATGCTTTGCAACAATAGGAAGCGCTGCTGCATCTGGAAAAGTCACAAAGCCCTTCCTCAAGGCAGGAATAAGATATTTTGTAAAAAGGGCCAGAAACAAGCGCTATCCAAGGATACACGGAGTCTCAATGAACGCTGTGCAGCATCCGTTCGGCGGATCTAGCTCACACCACAAGGGTATTCCAACAATTGCGCCAAGGAATGCTCCGCCTGGAAGAAAAGTTGGAAAAATAAGACCTAGAAGGACAGGCAGTAGAAAGAAGTAAGCTAAAAAATCTCAAAAAACAAGTTTCAAAAAAATTTGAGTGATAAAAATGGTCAAGAAGGAATTCACATATAGAGGAAAAACATTGGAAGAGCTCCAGAAGATGAGCATTGAAGAATTCATGAAGCTTTTGCCTTCACGAGAGAGAAGAAAAATAAAAAGGGGATTTTCAGAACAGGAAAAGAAACTGCTGAAAAAAATAGAGAAAGGCAAGAAAAATATAAAGACCCACTGCAGGGACATGATAATACTTCCAAATATGGTTGGACTTACACTGGGCATTCATAACGGAAAAGAGTTTGTGAAAATGGATGTGATGCCAGAGATGATAGGCCACAGGTTTGGAGAGCTCTCAATGACTAGAAAGAGAGTCTTACATCACGCTCCAGGAATAGGAGCTACAAAGTCAAGCGCTGCACTCTCGGTCAGATAAAAATCGTGAGGAAATCATAAAAAATAATTCAACGGGGATTAAGATGCGCAAATACTCACACCAAAAATACGATAAAGAGCACATGGCAAGAGCATATGGAGATTTCTTGAAAATCTCCAAAAAGCATGCAGTTGAGGTATGCAGGATGCTGAGAGGCAAAGAGCTTGATAAGGCAAAGCAAATGCTGAACAGGGTTATAAAAAAAGAGATGGCTGTGCCTTTCAAAAGGGCGGACATGGACCTTGCTCATAAAAAAGGGATGGCAGCAGGAAGATATCCTGTAAAATGCAGCAAGGAAATATTAAAACTGCTTGAGGGAGCAGAGGCAAATGCCCAGTTTTTGGGCCTGGATACTTCAAGCCTTGTAATAAGAAGCATAATTCCACACAAGGCAGCAACCACATTCCACTATGGAAGAAAAAGAGGAAGAAAAGCAAAGAGAACCCATATTGAAATAGTGCTTGAGGAAGTTGCAAAAACCTCTTCAGAAAACAAAAAGAAAGAGAAGAAAGCAGGAAAAAAAGAGCAAAAAGAGAGTGTAAGAAAAGAAGAGAACAGTATAAAAAAAGAAGAGAACAAAAAGCAGAATTCAAAATAAAAACAAAATAATTATGGCCTTAACAGGGGAAAATAATGATAGAAAAGAATTTTGTCGCACAGAAAGTGAAGGAATTTGAGATAGAAGAATTTGTAGAAAAAAGCTTGGCAAGAGCTGGACTCAGCGGCGTGAAAGTGCAGAGAACCCCGCTTGGAGAAAAAATTGTGGTTTATACTTCAAGACCAGGGCTTGTTGTGGGAAGAAACGGCGAGAGCATAAGAAAATTGACAAAAAATCTTAAGAAAAAATTCAATTTGGAAAATCCCCAAGTGGAAATAAGCGAAATAAGAGACGTTAATTCAGACCCGAATATCGTTGCTGAAAGGATAGCCGCAATGCTGGAAAAATATGGAACAACCAGATTCAAGGGAATAATGCACAAAGTAATGGAAGATGTAATGAATGCTGGAGCAATGGGTGTTGAAATCATAATCTCAGGAAAGATACCGAGCAGCAGGGCAAAAGCCTGGAGAGTATATTCAGGATATCTGAAAAAGTGCGGAAACATTGCATTGCGTGAAGTAAAGAGGAGAAGAAACTCTGCTGAACTGAAGACAGGAACAGTTGGCATAAAGGTTAGCATAATGCCTAGTGACGTAAAACTGCCTGACAAGATGAAGCTTATAGAAGAAAGTGGAGAAATCCCTGAACAAAAAGAAGAAAAGGAAAAGGTTGAGGCAAAAGAAGAGAAACAAACAGAAGACAAAGAGAAAAATGAAAAAACAGCTAAAAAGGGAAAATCAGAAGAAAAGAAAACAGAAGAACATGAAGAAAAAAAGATTCCAAAAAGGGGAAGAAAAAAGAAAGAAGCAAAAGAAGAAATCGCAATTGGACGGATGTCAGAGATTGAAGAGACGTCGGGAAATCATGGCAAATAAACACATCAGCAAAACATGTCAGCAAAAATTAAAGATATCAAAATGATTCGCAATTTTTGATAAAATATCAAGAAGATAATCAATGATATCAAGAATACGAAACATCAAAAATACAAATCAAACAGAGACCAAAAATGGCAATCAAGCTAAAGGATATGAAAGAAATGGGAAGAGAGGAGCTTTTGGAAAAACTCTCTGAGCTCAAAAAAGAACTTATGAAGCTGAACGCCCAGGTGCATACAGGCACTGCTCCAAAGAATCCTGGTCAGATAAAGCAGATAAAAAAGACAACAGCCAGAATACTCACGCTACTAAAAATCAGAGAAATGCAAAAGAAAAAGGAGGAAAATAGTAAAGAAAAGAAGGAGGAACTCAAAAAAGCATGAGCTCGAGCATTAACATATGCCCGAAATGCGGGTTGCCTAAAGAACTCTGTGTGTGCGAGAGCATAGCGAAAGAGACGCAGAGAATAAAGGTGTATCTTGAGAACAAGAAATTTGGAAAAAATTACACCATAATAAGCGGCATTGACGAGAAAGAGATTGACATTAAGCACATGATGAAAAGATTGAAAACAGAATTCGCATGCGGCGGAACAATAAAGGATGGCAAGATAGAGTTGCAGGGCGACCACAGGCAAAAGGCAAAGAAGGTACTCGTTGAGTTAGGTTTTCCAGAATCAAGGATTGAAGTGAAATAAGAAGAAAAGGAAGACAAAGGGGAAAACGAACAGAGCACGAGCATTAGATAAAAGAATGCATCATGAAAGACCAACTAAAAAAGGAATTCATAGGACTATGGCTGGAGGTAATAGAATCAAAAAACAAGAACCTTGTAGGAATCAAGGGAAGAGTAATTGATGAAACAAAGAATATGCTTGTCATAGAGACAGAAAAGGGACGCAAAAAAATCATAAAAAATGCATGCAAATTCGCGCTCAGCCAAAATCATGATAACAGGATAATAATCAATGGCAAAGAAATCACAAAAAGAGCAGAGGACAGGATATCGATAAAGGATTATTGAAAAAAATGAATTACTCTGCACTAAAGTGCAGGGTATCTTGTCAATAAGAATATAATAGTTCATAGCTAAGACAAAAAAAGCATTTTATCAAAGCCAAAACTTAAAAATCATTTCCATCGTCATTTCACGTATAAAAAACTAAGTGAAAAGAAAGAAAAAAAGTAATTATAATTCATAGCTAAGGAAGAAATAAAAAAAGAAAAATAAGTTGCAAAGCCCTGAAAGGGCTAAATGGCCATAAAAAAGAAAGCAAAAGAAAAGAATAATAAAAATAATATGCCCACACAAAAAAATAAATCCTTGCACCGAGGGACAAAGTATTAAAAATTTTAACAATCAAGAAAAAATCACAAAAGGAATAACAAAAAATTGAAAGAAGGGATGCTCATGGATCAAGAAATAAAGAATGACAAAAAGAAAAATGTAAAAAATATTGGATTAGGCGTGGCTGTGCCTGAGAAGACATGCGATGACAAAAACTGCCCGTTCCATGGAATGCTGAAGACACATGGCAGAATATTCAGGGGAGTTGTTATAAGCAGCAGGGCGCAGAAAACAGTCACTGTAAGAATAAAGAGGCTTGTCTATTACATAAAATACGAAAGATATGGAAAAAGAGACACAAAGATACATGCTCATAATCCAGAATGTATAGATGCCCAAAAGGGCGACAAAGTAAAGATAATGGAAACAAGGCCTCTCAGCAAAATAAAGAATTTTGTAGTTGTAGAAAAAATAGGAAAGGAAAAACTGCCTGAGACAGAAGAAACAGAGAAAGCAGATGGGAAAAAAATTGAGAAGATGGCTGAAAAGCCAAAGAGGGAAGGCAGGGCAGAAGCCAAAAAAGAGGCAATGCATCCAAAAGAAACTGAAGAAGAACTTTATGATAAGCAGTAAAGAGATTACAATAAAAAAAATAATTGATGATGTAAAATGCAGGCGCTAAAAGCAAGAGTTACAAAGGGACTGAATCAAGGCTCACAGGTTGCTGTATGCGACAACTCAGGAGCCAAGCTGCTGAGGATAGTCAGCGTCATAGACAGCAAGACAGTGAAGGGAAGAATATCATCTGCGGGAGTCAGTGATTTGGTTTTGGCATCAATAAAAAAAGGCAGACCAGAGATGAGAAAACAGGCGGTATATGCAATAATTGTCAGGCAGAAGATGCCCTACAGAAGAAGGAATGGTGAAAGAATACAGTTCGAGGACAATGCGGCAATAGTGCTGAAAGATGAAAAGGGAAATCCAAAGGGCACAATATTCAAGGGCGCAATAGCAAAGGAAGCGTGCGAGAGATGGCCTGCAGTAGCCAAGATAGCAAGCATAATAGTATAAATTAAGCGCATAAAATAATCGCAATTAACCGCATAAAAATCATTTATGATAATAAAACGTGTAAAAAATGAGAAAAAAATTTTCAAGCAACTGGAAATCAAGCAAAAAACCAAGGAAGCAGAGAAAATATGTGTATAATGCTCCCTTGCATATAAAGAAGAAATTCCTATCAGCACACCTGTCAAAAGAGCTACGGAAAAAATACAATAAGAGAAATGCAGTGCTGAGAAAGGGCGACAAAATAAAGGTAATGCGCGGGAAGTTCAAAAAACATACTGGTACAGTTGAAGAGATTAACATGAGCAAAAAAAGGATTTATGTAACAGGTGTAGAACTGACAAAAAAAGATGGCACAAAAGCCCGTATTCAATTAGAAGCTTCAAACCTTATGATAACAGAATTGAACCTTAATGATAGAAAAAGAAAAGAAATTGTGGAGAGAAAAAAATGAGCGCGCACATCAAAAGATTGGCAATGCCTAACAGTTGGCCGCTTCAGAGGAAGGGCTTAAAATTCATAACAAAGCCGCAGCCCGGAATGCACTCTCTGAAGATGGGGCTTGCACTCAACTCAATACTTAAGGAAATACTCGGCTATGCCAAAGCAACAAGGGAAGTGAAAGAAATACTCAACAACGGCATGATTTCGGTAGATGGCAAAATAAGAAAGGAATGCAAGTCTTCAGTAGGGCTTATGGATGTCCTAAAAAACGAGAAGACAGGAGAATGCTTCAGGATGCTGCTGAATACAAAGTCAAAGCTGTACTTTCTTCCAATTCCAAAGAATGAAGCAGAGACTAAGCCATGCAAGATAATAAGAAAACAACTTGTGAAAAACAAGAAAGACAAATCAAAGAACATCCAACTGACACTCCACGACGGAAGAAACATCCTCACAGATAAAAATGAATACAAAGTTGCGGACACATTGCTTATCAAAATACCTGGTGGGGAAATAATCAAGCATTGGAAACTCGCAAAAAATGCTTTTGCGCTCATAACAGAAGGAAAGCACACCGGCGACTATGGAATAATAGAGGAATTCGTAGGAGAGAAATCGATTGAAGCAACAAAAATCGTGATAAAGACAAAGGACAAGAAATACGAAACGCTCGTAAATTATGCTTTTGTGCTGGGAGAAGGAAAACCAGAAATCACAATAAAACAGGAATAAAAAGAGCGGTAAAAACTGAAAAACATCGGTCAAATGAAAACGGGAAACATCATGAAGAATATAGGAATTGAGAAGGTGACCCTTAACATCGGCGCTGGAAAGAATCCAGAAAAGCTGGAGAAGGGCATAAAGCTCATGCAACAAATAACAGGCATGAAGCCCATAAAGACCATAACAAACAAGAGAATCCCTGCTTGGGGCTTGAGGCCAGCGCTTCCAATTGGATGCAAGGTTACTTTGAGGAAGAAAAAGGCAGAGGAACTCCTAAAAAGACTGCTTGAAGGCGTAGACAAGCAACTAAAAAAGAGCCAGTTTGATAATGAAGGGAACATCTCATTTGGCATAACAGAATACATAAATGTTCCTGGCGCAAGATATGATCCTGAAATTGGAATGATGGGATTCCAAGTGTGCATAACACTCCAGAGAAACGGCTTTAGGATAAAAAAGAGAAAGCTGTGCAAAAGAAAAATACCCAAGAAACACAAAATAACAAGAGAGGAAGCAATAGAATTCATGCAAAAAACATACGAAATAAAAGTCGTTTGAAAATTTGAGGAGGAATAATAATGACGGTAGGCTATTACAAGAAAATATTGAAGCAGCTGAAGGGAAAGCCAGTTAAGAAAGCCAGATTTTTGAGATTGAGTGCTCCAAAAGAGAGAACCCATGGAATGGCAAAAAAGAGATGCGAGCGATGTGGCAGAACAGGAGGGCACATAAGCAAATACGGCTTAAATCTTTGCAGGCACTGCTTCAGGGAGATATCAACAAAAATCGGATTCAAAAAATACAGCTAAATAAATTTGACAAATAAATTAAAAAATTCAATATAAAAAAATTTCAAGGTGACAAAATGTCAAGTGACAGCGTTGCAAGCATGCTCTCAAAAATGCTTAACTTCGAAAAAGCAGGAAAAAGGGAATGCATTGTAAGACCTATTTCCAAAGTGGGGAAGAAAGTGCTTGAAATAATGAGAGACAACCAGTACATCGGCGAATTCAATGAAGTCAAGGACTCGAGAGGAATTTATGTTGTTATACAGTTGATAGGCAACATAAACAACTGTAATGCCATAAAGCCGAGATTTGCAGTGTCAAAGGGCACTTATGAAAAATTTGAGAAGAGATTCCTGCCTGCAAGGGATTTTGGAATGCTTATTGTTTCCACAAACAAGGGAATGAAGACCCACACTGAAGCGAAAAAAGAGAACTTAGGAGGAAAACTGGTGGCATACTGCTACTAATCGCCCAAAGATAAGAAAGAAAAAAACAAAAATAATTCATAGCTAGGAAAAAACATTTAATCAAAATCCAAACCCAAAAAAAATCATTTTCACCTTGCATTTTCAAATATAAAAAGAATAACAAGAGATTGAAAAGAAAACAACAATAATTCATAACCAAGGAACGAAATAATAAAAATCATTCATGCAAAAAAATTCAAAATCAAAATGGCAGAAGCAACATCACAAAGGAAAGAGAAAAAAGAAAAGAAAAAGAAAGCAATAGTGAAGCAGATAGAAATTCCTGAAAAAGTGGAAGTGAGGATAGAAGAAGGAACAGTTTTTGCAAAGGGGCAGAAGGGAGAATTGTCAAGAAGGTTCCCTACACAGCAGATAAAAATCAGAAAAGAGGACAACAAAATAATAATCCAAACAGAAAAGGCAAGCAAGCGCGAAAAAAAGCTCATCTACACAATAATTGCTCACATAAATAATATAATAAAAGGAGTGCAAGAGGGCTATGTTTACATACTTACAATATGCTCAAGCCACTTTCCAATAAAGGCATCTGTTGCCGGAGATAAGTTCGAAGTAAAGAACTTTTTAGGAGAGAGAAAGCCAAGGATTGTGAATATAAGAAAAGGAGTCAAAATAACAGTTGACGGAAATACAGTGATAGTTGAAGGCATTGATAAGGAAATAGTCAGCCAACAGGCAGCTGACATTGAGCAGCTCTGCATAATAAAGAACAAGGACAGGAGAATATTCCAGGATGGAATATACATAACTGAAAAAGCAGGAAAAAGCATGCTGTAAAAGTGAAAAAACAGAAAAAAACATTTATTCAAAAACCAAAGTTCACATATCATTTTTGCCGTCATTTCATGTATAAAATAATTGGTTACGCTCGACTGGTTACGCTCAGTCGACACGCAAGAGCAAGTGTGACATTCCTTCGGAAGTCACACGGAAAAAGAAAGCGTGAAGAACATAGTTCGTTGGGCTTCTGAAAGAACGCCCAACTTAAATGCTTTCCATCAATGCTTTCGCAAAGGATTGGTGCTTTACCTTAAGGCTTTTGCAAAGCCTTATTAGGAAAAGGTTAACGAAAAAGGAATAAGAGAATTGAAAAGAAAAAAATAATGA
>CAYQKJ010000013.1:0-10869 GCA_964418195.1 uncultured Methanosarcinales archaeon
GAAAAATGATTTGTATGTCTTAACTTTGATAAAATGATTATTCTTAGCTATGAATCATTTATTTTTGCTATCAGCCCCTCTTCAACTTTATTGAGAGAGCCATGTCCTCAAGCCTTTTCACCTCATATTTTATGCCGTCAAACTTCTTTCTAAGTTCACTGTTTGAAAAATCAAACTTCATCAGCTCATAATAGAGTCCTAAAACAAGTTCTTTCATTTCCGAGGCAAAATCTTCCTTTCCCTTTGCTGCCGAATTTATTGAAATTCTGGAAATCTCGCCTATAAGGTCGCATATCCCCAGAAGATAATGCTCTGCCTGCGCATTCAATTCCTTGTGCGTGGGCAGCTTCCTGTTTTTTATAACTTCAAAAAAGCAGACCGCTTCCACATATTCCTGAATGGCGTTCTTTAGGACGCCAGAATAGAGCAAAGCAGGGACTTTGCTGATGTCTTTATCTGTTTTTCTGACAAGCTCTTTTATCTTCTTAACTGATTCTTCAGCCTCTTTCATGTCATTTCTATGCACAGAATAGATTATCTTTTTTGACATCCTTATTATTTCCCTGTTTTTGCCTATGAGGTAATCCCTGTGCTGCTCAAAGTCTTCCATCTCTTTCTTCATTTCCTCAAAATCATTGGTGTTTATCATAAGTTTTAGTATCTGAATGGCGATTTATAAATGTTTTTGTAAAATCCTTATATTTTGCTTTAATAAACTATTTATATTAGTCATCACTTCATTCTCTTGAAAAATGTATGATATAATCATCGGAAGAGATGAGATTGATAGAGAAAAATTTGGACAGTCAGGCATGATTTTCATCGGCAAGCACTATCTAAAGATGGGCCAGACTACTTCTCTTTCTAATCCTATTTACCTGGATGTTGCAAGGAGCCATATTATTTTCATATGCGGCAAGAGGGGCTCTGGAAAGAGCTATACTATGGGTGTGATTGCAGAAGCAATTGCAGACATGCCGAAGGAAGTGTCAAAGAACATAGCTGTGCTGATGCTCGATACAATGGGCATATACTGGACAATGAAATATCCCAACCAGAGGGAGAGCAGAATTTTAGCAGAATGGGAGCTGAAGCCGAAGCCTCTTAAGATAAATATTTTCACACCAAAAGGCTTTTTTGAGGATTTCAAGAACAAGGGCATACCAACTGATTATCCTTTCGCAATTAAGCCTTCTGAATTATCTGCAATGGACTGGTGCACTACATTCAGCTTGAATCCTGATGAGGCAGTTGGGGTGCTGATTTCAAAGGCAGTTTCAGAGCTGAAAGAAGAGAACGAAGATTTTGATATTGATGACATAATAGAAAAGATACAGTCTGACGAGCACTCTTCACAAATTACCAGAGACGCTGCTGCGAACAGGTTTATTGAAGCCAAGAGCTGGGGACTATTTGACAAGGAAGGCACCCTATTAAAGGATTTGGTGATTCCGGGAGAGGTAAGTGTGCTGGATGTGAGCTGCTATGTAACTACACCTTCAAGCAAGAACATAAGGGCTTTGGTCATAGGGCTTGTTTCACAGAAGCTATTCCTTGAGAGAATGGTTGCTAGAAGAGCTGAAGAATACAACGAGGTGCACAAGGTAGTAAGCTTTATGGAAGAAGAGCGTGAAGAAAAGCCAGCATTCCCATTAGTATGGCTTGTGATTGATGAAGCCCATGAATTTCTTCCAAGAGAGGGGAGCACTCTTGCAACCCCGCCTTTGATTACAATATTAAGAGAGGGAAGGCAGCCCGGCATTTCCATGATATTGGCGTCACAGCAGCCGGGAAAGATTCATACAGATGTTATGACTCAATCAGATATTGTGATAAGCCACAGGATAACTGCAAAGATTGACATAGATGCTCTTGGAATGCTCATGCACACTTATATGAGAATTGGCTTGGACAAGGCGCTGAATAATCTTTCTAGGGTCAGCGGAGCAGCAATAATCTTTGATGACACCAATGAAAGAATGTATCCCATGAAAATAAGGCCGAGGGTGAGCTGGCATGGAGGCTCAGCTCCTTCTGCAGTTGAAGTAAAGGAAAAGCTCTTTAATCTGTGATTCGCATATAAATTTGTATATAATCGGTAATTCACCGTGTTAATTTGTATAATTGTTAAGAAAATAAAACAAAATTTTATTTTTCGCATTCTCAGATGAAAAACATTATGAAAACAATATAATAATAGAAATCACAAGAGATGAATATCATAGAACTAAATTAACTCAATAAATCAAATTGATTATAATAAAAAAATCAGTTTAAATCAAACCTTTTTGAATCTTGCTACTAAATCTATCATGTCAACATGCCCCAGCATTATTGCTCTGCAGCAGTATCTCTCAAGCCCAAGGTCGTCCAATATTTTCTTCTTGTCTTCTCCTTTTTTGACTCTCTCGCAGAAATCTTCCCACAAGTGTCCTATTGGCTTTCCACAACTCCAGCACCTTACAGGAATTATCATTTTAAAAGCGCCTCAAATTTTTTTATTTTATTTTTAAATGTAATTTTTATCTGTATGATTTTTGCACTTTGCCGCGGGCATTTCCATGCATATTCGGTTTTCTAGCTTCCCTCTGCCTGACGTCTGCGATCAGCAAGTGCCTATCATAATTTAGGAATATCTCTCTCAGCTGCGGACTGTATGCCGCCAGGCTTTTTGCTATTGCCAGTCTTGCTGCCTCTGCCCTTCCATTTATTCCACCGCCTTTCACATCAATATTTATGTCAACTTGCTTTACAACATCGCCTGCAAGAGTCAGTGGCTCCATGATTTTTATTTTGAATATTTCGGGAGTGAGAGTTTCTAATGGCTTGTTGTTTACACTTATTCTCCCTTTTCCTTCCCTAAGCGTTGCCTTTGCAATAGTTGTCTTTCTCTTTCCTGAAAAATGCACGGTTTTCATTTTTTATTACCTATTTCTATTATGATTTTTTTATAACTTTTATTTTTAACTCTTTATTAACTTTTAAATTTATTGACTCTTAAATTTTTACGATTGGAATTTACGATTGAAATTTTTTTACTGATTGCTCTTTATTCCCCCTATTAGCATGCAAAGTTCTTTCAGATAAATAAATCTTTGACTTCTGATTCGTGAAATATGCGCATCTTCAACTGTCTCTGCCTTTTTAGCCTTTAGCTCTTCAGGCACCCCGACATAGCATCTTATTCTTGCAAGGGCTTCTTTTCCCCTTGGTTTTTTATAGGGCAGCATTCCTCTGATAGCCCTTTTTACAAACATTTGCGGCTCTCTCGGAATAAAAGGACCTTTCCTGGGAGTGCCTCTGCTTATTCTGTTAACATATTTTTCCATTATAAAATTTTTGTTTCCAGTTATGACTGCTTCTTCGCAATTTATTACACTCACTCCTTCCCCAAGCAGCGCTTTTTTCGCAGCATAGGCAGCAATTCTTCCCAGCACGCTGTCCTTGGCATCAATTATTATCATTTTCTTTCACACTTGATTCTTTTTGTTTGATTTTTGCTATAAATAATTATTTTTTTCTTATTCTCGTTAGTTATGAATTATCGTCGTTTTTTTTGCTATGAATTATTTTTATTCTCTTATACTTGAACATGATGGCGAAAATAATTTTGAATTTTGGTTTTTGTTTTTTTATTTAATTAATGTTTTCTTTATTTTTTGTTATTTTCTATTACTTATTATTTTTTAACCATCTCTTTTTTTATCCTATGATGTTGATATTTTTTCCTTCAGGATTCTTTTTCATGAGCTGCTCTATGGTTATGGCAGCAGCACCTGCTTTTTCTATCTTTTTTATGGATTGCCCTGAAAACTTGTAAGCAGCAATTATCAGCTTATGGTCCAGTTCTCCTGCAGCTAAAACCTTGCCTGGAACAACCACAGTATCATTCTCTTTCGAATACCTGTTTATTTTTGAAAGGTTCACAATCCTCTGCTTTCTCGTCGGCTTGTTGAGGTCATCAGCTATCTTCTTCCAGATAGAGTTGCCTTTATATGAAGCTTCCTTGAGTTTTTCTATTAATTGCACTGTAAAGTGATTTTTAGGACGTATTTCCATTTGAACCGTTTATTTTTTTAATGCGTTATTGTTAAGTTTATGCGGGGGACGTGAGATTCACCACGGCTTTTTCAGCACAATGGTTTTGAACACGCGAACCCACTAAGGGACAAGGCCCTCAACCTTGCGCATTTGGCCAGGCTTTGCTACCCCCGCATAGGACAATGACTTGTTTTTTGATTTTGATATGTTTATTTTGAGGCTTTGTCGAGTTTTTCAATAAAATCATCAATCTTATTCTCAAAAATGTGAGTTGCCTCTTTTAGTATCTGCTTGCAGCTGAGCTGCCCCCAGCTTTCAATGTTGAATATGAATTCATCACTTTTGTGGCTTACCTCAATGATATCTTCCGGACAGTTATCAATGCATGCCATGCAGAGCGTGCATTTCAACATGTTATCCCCATTCAATACGAGATTGCCCTTCTCGAGCTTGAATATCTTCTCTGGGCATTGCTTTACACATTCTCCGCAATTGCTACATTTCTTTTTTATTGAAACAATTGGAACATTCCTGTAATAAGCCAGTGCCGGACTCCATTTCACATGTTCTTTGCCCTTTCCGAGCACTGCAGTTGCTTCCAATTCCAATGTTTGCCCTTTTATCAGTTTGCTGATTATCATCTTTGGATAAACCGGTTTTACAGCAGGGTCCTTTGACTTCAAGTCAGAGGCATAAACATAGCCGGGCTCTTTTATATTGAGCGTAAGCTTCAGCTGGCATTTGGCGCAGCCCTCGCCCTTGCAGCTGCACTCCTCAGGCAGATTATAAGATTTCAAATCAGTTGTGAGAGGAATCAGCCCTAATCTGTGAGCAATTATTTCATCATAAAGCGCAGATGTGTTTTTTCTGAATTCCACATCCTCTATTGCCATTGCAGGAACTTCTTCTCTCACTATCCTTCTTATGGCATTGATGTAGCTTATACTTGCATCCTTAAGCATGAAAGACATTTTGTTGTCCTTCTCCTTTTCGATTATTTCTATCTTCATCTTACACCCTTCTTCCTCTTTTTCCACCTTTCTTCCTGCAGCCGTCGTGAGGAATAGGAGTTACATCTTCAATTATACCTATGCGCAAGCCCATTCTTGAAAGAGCCCTTACAGCAGCCTGAGCACCAGGGCCAGGATTTGTTGGACCGTTTTGCCCTCCTGTCGCCCTAATCTTGACATGGATTGCATTTATGCCTTTTTCCATAGCAGTTTCAGCAGCCCTCTTTGCAGCAACCATTGCCGCAGTCGGGCTTCCTTCTAATCTATCAGCTTTTACAACCATTCCGCCAGATACTATGGCAATACTTTCACTTCCTGTTATGTCAGTTATGTGAATTATAGTGTTATTATATGAGGAGTAGATATGGGCAATTCCCCATTTTGTCTTTTCCCTTTCTCTTGTTCTTTCTCTCATTTTCGTCTGCTCCTATTTTTAGTATATTTTTCAGTTTCTTTTTTTTCCTTTTGCTTAACGACCCTTTCAGGATGTTCAGCATTTGAAAGCTTTGAATCTGGAACAATCATTATCTTTTCTTCCTCGCTTCTTGTTATGATGTGCGAAGGCGAGGTTATTACTGTAGTGCCAACCATTATGTGCCCATGAGTTATGAACTGTCTTGCTTTCTTTATGGTGTTTGCAATGCCTTTCCTATACACCAATGTCTGGAGCCTTCTTTCAAGGATATTCCTTACAGTAAGTCCAAGAGCATTATCTAATGGCACGTTCTTTGCAGGGGCAAGCCCCATGTTGTATATCTTCTCAATAAGCTGATTTCTCTCCTTTTCTGACTGAGGATTAGATGTTCTTATCAATCTTTTAGCTGACTCTGTAAATCTTCTTGCCACAGAATCCATTTTCCAGAGTTCACGCTTGTTCTTGAGTCCGAACTCTTTTGTTAATATGCTTTCATCATCCATCCTGCTCTTTTGCCAGGGATGTATCGGATTTTTGTATTTTTTCTTTAATCTCCTAGGATCTCCCATGAATTTCACCAATTATCTCTTACATGCGTTTGCTTTATTTCTTGCCCTCTTTTTCTTTTTCCGCTATAGCTGTCTTTGTGATCTTTGATTTTATAACGCCCACAACCTTTCCCTTGTTCTTTCTGAAGTTAGACCTTGTGCGCTGTCCTCTCACAGTCAGCCCAAATGCACTTCTAACTCCTTTATAGGCTTTTATCATTCTCATTCTCTTTACATCATTCTCCTGGATGATTTTTACATTGCTACTTGTCAGATGAATGTCTCCTCCTGTCTCATAGTCTTTTCTCCTGTTGAACATCCACTCAGGTATGCCGTAATTTTGAGGATTCTTCATTATTTCATCTATTTTTCTGACTTCTGCTTCTGAAAGATTGCCTGAAGGTATGTTTGGGTCAATGCCTGAAACCTTGCAGACTGCATTTGCAAACATGAAATGAATTCCTCTTATCTTTCTTAGAGCATTGCCTATTTTCTTCCTGCCATCCAAGTCAGTGTTTGCAATCCTGACTATGTGCCTGAAATCTTCGTGTGTTTCTCCTTTTCTCTCGAGATTTTTTTCCATTTTCTGTTAAACCTTTTACAGGCTTAATTAATTATAAATGAGAGCCGATGGTTTGAACTCTTAAAGAACTCTTTAAGAGCCCTAAAAGCGCTCAAAACGAACTCGGGCTTTCGAACTGGGAGAAAAAGAGGTTGTATTTAAAGCTTTTGTATTTTTTAAATAAGAGAATATTAATGGCTGGGATAATATGGCAATTGAGCTGAGAGGCATTAACCATAATAATTTTAAGCATTATTAACTTCATAGCATTAATAATCATAAGTTTTTTCATTCATTAAACATTCCCAAAATATATCAACAAAAATTGCGTAGGAACCAAAAATATTAAATCAAGGATAGATTTAATTTTACCAAGACAAACATTAGTATCAATGGAACTGAAAACAATGGAAATAATTCCTTCAAATAAATCAGCAGAAGCGAGAAAGAAGAAGCCCTACAAAAAGAAGCCTAAGCAGCAGAGGATTATTGCAAGGGAGAGCATAGAGAATCTCTTTAGGCTGGCAGAAGAGGCTTTTGAAAAAGACAGAAAGCTTGCTGACAGATATGTAGAACTTGCAATAAAAATCTCAAACAAATACAAGGAAAGGATTCCTTCAAAACTTAAGAGAAGGTTCTGCAAGAACTGCCACTGCTTCCTCATGCCTGGAAAGAACCTGAGAATCAGGCTGCAGGGTTCAAAGATTGTTTATTACTGCCTCAACTGCAAGCACTTCATGAGATTTCCATATGTCAAAGAGAAGCGGGAGAAAAAAAGCAAGACAAATAAGATAAGAAATTAAGATAAACAATTAAATGAGAAACCTGAAAAATAAAAATTAATTTCTAAAACAAAAATATGACGTAATAAAATCTAAAGTGGAGGATAATCTAAAATAAAAAATATAAAGAATGTTTTTAAGTCAATTCTTTATTTCTCTATTTATTCGTGAGCGGAATACAGCAATCTTCAGTTTTTGCACAATTTGTTCCTGGCTGTGCTATTTCTTGGCCTGATAGGCATTTAGCCTTACATGTCCCACCCTTTGCAGCACAATCCTTAATGCCGTTAATGAATATTATGAACCTGCCTGTGACCGCTGCAAACAATACTACAAGCACAAGCAATGCTATCACGGCAATTATTATTACATTTACAGAAAGCTCTATGCCCTTTTTGTTCTTTCTCATAAAAACACCTCTTTATTTTGCTTAAGGGATTTTTATAGGTTTTTATTCTGCATCATTCTCAATAAAAGCACGTATTTAAATCTTTCTGTGATTTCAATAAAATATATAAAGGCATGCAAATTTTTCTTTATGAGTGATTTTTATGGACAATGCAATGTGGACTGAAAAATACAGGCCAGCTGAATTTTCAGATATAGTTGGACAGGAAGAGATTGTGAAAAGGGTGAAGGCATTTGTCAAGAATGCCAATATGCCTCATCTCTTGTTTGCAGGGCCCGCAGGCACTGGGAAAACATCTCTCGCTATTGTGATTGCGAAGAATTTCTTTGGCAAGGAATGGAGGACCATTTTTTTAGAGCTGAATGCCTCTGATGAAAGGGGAATAAATGTCATAAGAGAGCGTGTAAAGAATTTTGCCAGAACCGGGACAATAAGAGATGTTCCCTTCAAGATAATCTATCTTGATGAAAGCGATGCCCTGACAAAAGAGGCGCAGCAGGCGCTTAGAAGGACAATGGAGAATTACACAAAGACATGCAGGTTTATACTGGCATGCAACTATTCCTCAAAAATCATCGAGCCAATACAGTCCAGATGCGCTGTTTTCAGGTTTAAGCATCTGGACAAGAAGCAAATATCCTTAATCATAGGTAAGATTGCCAAGAGCGAGAACCTTCAGATAGATGATGCTGCTAAAGAGGCGCTTTATGAGGTGTCAGGTGGCGACTGCAGGAAGCTCGAAAACATAATGCAGAGCTGTGCAGCAGTTTCTAACATATTATCCGAAAAGATTGTTTATGAAGTGGCCTCTTTTGCAAGGCCGAAAGAGCTGGAGCAGGTGCTGGAGCTTGCATTGTCAAACAGGTTTATTGAGGCGAGAGACAAGCTTTTTAATGTAATGACAGACTACGGGCTTTCAGGGCTTGACCTAATACGGCAGGCTCAAAGCGAAATAATGAAGCTGAAGATTGATGCAAGAGCCAAGATGCGGCTTATTGAAAAATGCGCTGAAATAGAATTCAGGCTGGTGGAAGGGGCTGACGAGTTTGTGCAGCTGGAAGCGCTGCTGAGCAGCATAGCACTTGCAGGCGCAGAAGAAAAGAAATAGCAAAGGGAAAAAAGAAAGAGTAACATTATTACAGGGGAATAAATTGCATGATAATGAAAAAGAATTAAATAGTCAATATTATTTATAACTAATTAAAATGCCCGGGAAAAAGAGGAAAATAGAGAAGATTTCTGTCAGGAAAGAATATCCTGGTAAAAGCAGTACTGGCAAAGCATCTGCTGTAAAACCAGCGACGCATTCTTTTGTTGATGAAAACCCTGTTGAGCAGATAAGCTTAGGGACAAAGCTAATCACAGATTCGCAGTCAAAGCTTATAACTAAGATAAAAGACGATGAACTACTAATACAGCAGCTCAAAAAGGATAATGAAGAGATTATTTCAGAATTGCAAAACAAGAATTCTATGCTAAAGTCTCTCAATCAGAAAATCTTTGAACTAAATGAAGCTCTAAACAGCAGAGAAAGCATTACACTGCAGATGCAATCAAAAATCCTTGATGCTGATTCAATAATCTCCAGGCAGAAGCAGGAAATAGAGGTACTGAGCAGCAGAGTTTCTGAAGCAGAAGAGGAGAATCAGAAGTTGAAAGAAACTATGCCTAACATTGACAAATTTTTATCTGAAAAAAAGAAGCTTGACACAGCACTGGCAGAAAAGGAAAAAACAATGGCTGAGTTAAACACCAGATTGATGAATCTTTCTTCTGAAAGAATGACTTCCGGTCAAAAGTTTTCAGAAGTTATGGAAAAACTCGCAGCTGCTGACAGGATAATAAGACGCCTTAGGACAGACAATTCAGAATTAACTGGAGAATTGAAGAAGCTCGAAGAAGAAAACATCGAACTGGGAAAAAAGATTGCTGAAAACAATCTTGCAACAAATTTTGAAAATATGAAAAATACTCTAAAGGAAAGGGAAGACGAAATAAGAGAGCTGAAAAAAACAATACTGCATGACGATGAAGAAAAAAATGCCTTCCAGAACAAAATAATGGAATTAAAACAGCAGCTCTCAGAAGCTAATTTCATCATAAAAAATTTTGAAAAGAACATAGGAGAAAGAGACAAGATTGATGCTCATTTTAAGAGAGAAATTTTTGAGCTGAAAAACCTGGTGGAAGACAAGGAAACTACAATAAAGCACTTGCGATTACACTTCTCGCAGGGCACTCAAATGGATGAGCAACTCTCTTCTGATATAATAAATATGAGAAAAAAATTAGATGAGAAGCAGAACATGCTTAATGAACTGATGGCGCGGAACAAAGCACTTGTGGAAATGGGCAGGGTGTCAGACCTTGCAGCAAAGGAGACCATGGAACTGCTATTAAAACTTGAAAAAGAGAACCAGATTTTCAAACTTGAGATTGGCAGGCTAAAAAATCTTATTGGACAACAGGAGTTTCAACACAAAAGATTTGTTGAGGACTTGAAGAAACAATTTGAGGCACAAAAGCAGCTGATGATTGAAAAATCCACTGACCAGGAGGTTTCGTTGAGGACAAGAATAAGAGAGCTTGAGGAAGGGCTAAAAGGAGCTGAAAAAGTTCTTGAAGACAGAGACGATAAGATAAAATCGCTAATAAAGTCAATGAATGAGAAATCAGAACAGCTTATATCAGACCTGGAAGCATCAAGAGAGATTCCTAGAAGAGTGCTCGAGCAGCAAATGCCGCAGCTTAGGAGAACGGGAGAAATGAAAATAAGAGCTGCTCCAGAAAAAGTAGCTGAAAGATTCTTTGAAACGCCAACCATTAAAACTAAAATTCCAGAGATGGAAGCAGCAAGATTTAAACAACCAATCACTGAATTTGAAGAACCAATTGTTGAAAAGCCAGAAATCCAGGACAAAGGTTTAATAAAAGTTAGAATTGATGAGCTTGTATCTATGATAGAGATTGCATCGCAGCATGACACTCCTGAAAAAATAAGAAACTCACTTCTGAAATCAGGTTACAGCAAAGAAGAGATAGATTCAGCATTTGAAAAGTGGAAAAGCGAAAACAATCAATGAAAAATTTAAGAGACAATAA
>CAYQKJ010000014.1:0-10851 GCA_964418195.1 uncultured Methanosarcinales archaeon
ATTTATATATGCATATGCAACTTTCTTCATTAAAGACAGATGCTTCTTTTGCAAAACATTTTTTTCATGTGAATGATTTTTCATTTTTACTCATAATACAGCTTTCCGCCCGCCTTCTGCTCCCTGTCCTTCCTTGAGTCCTCTTTGTTTATCCTGGGCCTGTTTGTCTCAATGTCCCTGCGCATTGTTATATTCAGGTCTTTCAGGAAAGCGTTCATGCCTTCCTGCATTGTAAGAAGGGGAGATGCAGAACCCTTTCTGGCAGGAATTCCTTCAAAAACAATCAATTTCTCAGAGAGATAATCTATAAACATAAGGTCATGGTCCACAACAAGGACTGTTGTGCTTTTCCTTTCTGCAAAATCCCTTATCACTTTTGAAACCACAAGGCGCTGCTCAACATCTAGGTATGCAGACGGCTCATCAAGAAGATAAAGCTCAGCGTCCCTTGAGAGGCACTCTGCAATCGCAACCCTCTGCATTTCCCCTCCTGAAAGCTGGTTTATCTTTTTTGTAAAGAGCCCTTTCAATTCCAATGGGTTTATAAGGTCGGCGGTGTGTTTTTCAATTGCTTTCTGCAAAACACTCATTACAAGTTCTTTAGAATCAGTGTTTATATATTGGGGCTTGTAGGAAACCCTTACGCTTTTGTTGGCAGAGCCGGAATCTGATTCCATAACTCCGGCAAGTATCTTGACAAAGGTCGTCTTTCCAATTCCGTTTTCCCCGAGAACTCCGATGCTCTGGTTTCTGTACAAGACGCCTTCCCCTGCCTCAAGATGAAAATTGTCAAGCTTTTTCCTGATGCCATGCCATGAAACAAGTTCTGTCTGCCTTCTTACATCTACAGGCGGCTTTGCAGAGAATTTTATGGCATTGTCCCTAAACCTTGTGTTTTCCTCTTTCAAAAAGCCTGAAAGATAAATGTTTATGCCAACTCTGGTTGCTTTTGGAAGCGAGGCAATTCCAAAACATCCCTCTTTACCGTACATTATATGCACCAAATCTGTCATGAAATCAAGGATTATTAAGTCATGCTCAACAACCATCACAGCTGTGTGCTCATTTGCAAGATTCTTTATGAATCTTGAAACCCTGATGCGCTGCTTCACATCTAGATAAGAAGATGGCTCGTCAAAGATGTAGAGATTTGCATCTTTCAGCGCAGCAGCTGCTATAGCTGTTCTTTGAAGTTCTCCCCCTGAAATATTCCTTATGTCTGTATCAAGAATGTCCAGCAGCTGAAGTTCTTCGCAAACCTTTTGCATCTGGTTCTTCTCATCTGCTTTCTTGAGAAGCTCTCTCACTGTGCCTGAATAGCGCTTGGGAATAAGGTCAACCTGCTGCAGCTTGTAAGACATCCTGATTTTCCCTGCCTTAACCCTTTCAAAGAATATCTGCGCTTCTGTGCCCTTGAAGAATTCAATCAGGGCATTAATGCTGTCTGCATCTCTGTCTGAATCCTTGTTTGAATCTCTGCCTGAGTTTTTTTGCTTGGCATCTTCCTTGGCTGCTTTCATTACTGATGCTTTCTCTGCCCCAAAATTCGGCTTGAGGATTCCTGATAAAATCATCATTGCAGTGCTCTTTCCAATGCTGTTCCTGCCCACTATGCCTACTACTTTTCCGAACATCGGGATTGGAAGACTGTATAGCGCAAAGCCGTTCTGCCCGTACCTGTGGATTGGAGTTGCAGAAAGCTCTTCTGGGAGATTTATTATTGAGATTGCCTCAAACGGGCATCTCTTCACGCAAATGCCGCATCCGATGCATAGGGTTTCATCTATCAAAATCTTCTTGTCAGTTCCCTTTGTTATGCACTGCTGGCCTGTCCTGTTTACCGGGCAGACATCCATGCATATGTATGGACAGTCAATGCCGCCCTTACAGTTCTCCTTCTTAACAACAGCAATCCTTGTCATGCCTGAAAAGAAACAGATATTGTTTAATAAATTTAACTGAAAATCCATCTCTTAGCGCAGAATAACTGTTGTAAAATTTAAGAAAAAAAGTAGAATTCCTTATTCCTCGAATTCCTTGAGGAATTTTATTAGCTCATTCGCCTCTTCCAGTTCAAGAAATTCCTTTTTTGTTATTGCAGGAATCTTCTTCGGCTTTTTCTTCTCAAAGATAACCAGGCGGTCTGCATCAATAAGTTTTGATATGTGCGAGATTATCGGATTCAGCTTATCGCCAACCTTGGTGAGTATTATCTCCTTTTCCTTCTTTGCTATGAGGTCAAAAGGGACCTTTTTTGTTTCCAAAGCATTGAATCCCAAGTCACTATATTTCTTTGCAAAGATTGACTTGCCTATTTCATAGGGCTCACTGATTGCCTGAAGCACATTCTTTTTTTCAAAAACATTTTCTCCAAACAGCTTGTAGACCTTGGCTGCTTTGCCAAGGGTTATTTCAGAATCACCCTGCTCGTATCTCTGAATCATGTGCCTGCTAACCCCAATCTTTTTTGAAAGTTCATGGATTGAAATGCCAAGATTCAATCTTTCCTTCCTGAAGCGCTCTGAATCTATCTTAATTGTAATGCCTGCTTTTCCCTTTCTGAATATTGGAAATTTATTTTCTAAACATCTCTTGAATGTGTTGAAATTCAGGGTGTATATCCCAAATCTTAAGTAAACAACATCGTCCTGCAATTCAATCCCCGCCTTGTTCGCTATTATCAAAGTGGCTGCAGGCAGATACGAACTTATTTTCTTCATCTGTTCAGCAGATTCATCTGAGATTGAATTTGCATCTTCAAGAATTTTTAGAAGCAAAGTGTGCTCTGAATCTCTTGCTACAATGTCAAATGCTCCTTTGAGAGTTTTCACTATAAAGCCCTCTTTCAAAAGAGCTATGCTCACTTCCTCAGCAAGGTTTTCCTTCATAAGAAAAAGAATAATGAATCAATGTTTAAAAAAGTTGTTGATTGAGCATAGAAGATTGTTTAATCACAAATAACCCGCATCTTCACACAGGACTTCCGGAAAACATTCTTCTCTTAAAATTAAGGCAAGAGACATTTTTGGGCGTAGCGAATTTAAAGCGAAAGAAATGTCTCTCTAAAAAATGGGGGAACGAATATGAAAAAAGCACTGAAAAATGTTTTTGCGGATTTGAAGGAGATGCAGAAGACAAAAATAAAGTATCTTGGAAAGAAATTTGAGATTGCGAGAATCCAGTAGAGAATAATGAAGCAGCATAGTGCAATAAAGCCAGTAGAATGATGCCATAGAGCAATGCCAAAACAACAATATGGATTGGTAAGATTATAAATTAAAATCACATCAAAATAAAATCATATAAAAAATGCTTAAAATGTTCATAAGACTAGGGGAAAGAATATTGGACTTTGACGCTTATAGAAAAGAGGTTGCACTTATCAAGAATTATATTGAGTCAGATTTGGAAACTCTCTTCAAGCTGCACGAATTCGAGATTATGGAAAAAAACTCAAGGCAAAGTTATGACGGATTAAGTATGTGGCTCTACAATCAAAAGCTGGACTTGGAGTTGAGCGTTGTGTTAAGAAAAAGAAAAAAAGAAAAGCTTGAAGAATGAGATTGATGAAAGATAAAAAAATCTTTCAATCAGGAGCAGTGGATTAAAGCTGAAAATGCAATAAAAAGAATTTTTAAGAGAAGGTTAATCAAAAACAAAAAACCTTTTAAGAAAAGATATTTCTGGTAAAAATCTTTCAATGCGATAATTATTTTATGGAAAAATTTAACAGAAAAAAATTATATTTTTTAATCAGCTATTTTACAAAGCTGCTTTATTTCCCAAAACTGTCTATCCTGCTTTGTTTCTTGTGAAATCGTTCCAAGTATTTCGGGGGGCTGACTTTCCTGAATTCAAAGCCAAAATCTTTCAGCATATGCTCTGCATTTGTTGTTATTGAGGGAGCAGCAAGAATCCCTCTTACTTCATCCAAGCCTTTGCTCTTCTTGATTTTCTCAACATACCTCCGCAATTGTGATACTGCCTTGAAGTCAGCAGCATACCTTTTTGCCTCAATCACAACAAGCACATTATTCCTGTCATAGCCAAACACATCAATGAAGCCGTATTTTGTGTGCTCTTCATTGCTCAACGGCTTGAAGCCCTTTTCTATCAATTCAGGATTCTTCATAATCATCTGGGCCATGTCCTTTTCGCTTCCTGTAAGAATGAGCTTCTGCCCATCCTCAAGCTTCCTGTTCTCAAAGAAATATACTGCTTCCATCCTCATGTCAAGGTATTCTTTTAATGGAAGATTCCTGCTCTTCAGGTGCAGGATATTCTCCTCAATTAATACATCATATTCTGAATTCTCCTTCATCCAATTCACTGGCGCAGAGCCGGTTGGCTGGTGTATCAGCATGCTCTTGTCTGATTTTATTATTATGATGCGCTCTCCCATTGGAAGCAGGCTTTCAGCCCTTCCGCTGTAAACTATCTCGCATCTGGCTGAAAAGACAATTGTTTCATTCTGTGCAATTGCATCATGAAAGTCTGCTATGAACTCCTGAAAATCAATCATATAAAGAATTATTAAAAGCCTGAATTTAAAGTTTATTGTGAAAAAGAGATGACATTTGGTTTATTAAGAATTCTGTTATTCTAATTTTTTCATGTATTTCAATCTCGCTGCATATAAAGAAATGTAGAATTGTCATAAGAAATATTGTAATCATAAAATGCAAATTAGAAGAAACATAAAATTATAATTAAACATATCAAAAATTAAACGTGTTAAAAAATCAGAATTCTATCCTGCAACATGAAAAAGCTTGTTTCTTTTACTGCTGTGTTTGTTCTTTTTCAGAATGATTCCCAATTTTTCATCAAACATCAAGTCATAGCCGAGAGGAATATTCAGAAGCGATACTTCATCATCCAGGCTGTTGATGTACTCAATCTCCTCCTCACTCAGCTTTTTCTTCATAAGCTCAACCCACGACAGAAGATAATATAGGTGATATTTAAGTTTTTTGGGAAATGGTTAATCAAAGCAGTGCCATGTAAGGCAGTGCCGTGACAGCTTACCAGAAATATTTTTTCATAATTATTGGAATATAATCAAAGATGTCTGAAGCTATCAATGAATTTCCTTTGTTTTTTGAAGCAAGTTCTCCTGCAAGCCCGTTGATAAAGGCGGCTGAGCATGCTGCATAAAACGGCTCAACATGCTGCGCAAGCAGTGAAGCGCAGATTCCTGCCAAGGTATCTCCAAAACCGCCCTTTGTCATGCAGGTATTCCCTGTTCTGTTCAGGTAGGTTCTGGTGCTGTCTGAAACAACATCAATGTGTCCCTTCAAGATTATTGTTGAGGAAAATTTTTCTGCGCATGCCTCAACCTTCTGGATTCTGTCATCCAAATTGTTTGAAACAGCAACTTTAGCCAAGCTGTAGAACTCATTTGCATGCGGCGTTATTACAAGATTGTTGTTGTGAACCTGTTTTATCTCGTCCAGAGAATCTGGATTTGATGCGAGAGCTCTTATTCCATCAGCATCCACAACGCACGGCTTTGAATATGATTTTAATATTTCAATAATTGTTTTGAATGTTTCTTCTCCCCGTCCGATTCCGCAGCCGATGACAAGGGCATCTGAATCAGCCAAAACTGTATTAATCTCAGGAAGATGTTTTCTGCCGAGAAAATCCCCCTTCAGTGGAATCGTGATTAAGTCAGGCAGGTATAATGCTGCGATATCAGCAGCCCTCTCTGGAGAGAGTATTTTTACAAGTTCAGCTCCGGCTCTCAGCGCAGCCACACTGTTGAGAATTGCGGAACCTGTGAATATGCTGTTGCCTGCAATCACAGCAAGTTTTCCATGCTGTCCCTTAAAGCTCCATGGCTCTTTTTTTGGAATCAGTTCCCTGAATTTCGGCTTGATTATCTGTGACATAGAAATCACATGTTCTTTTTTGAAAGCTTTTTTTTGAAAATTTATTGATGAATATTTGTTGATAAATTATTCAAACAAAGATTCACGGAAAAATATCTGCGAATATCTGTGAAAAAATTATAGCAAATCACTTACGCATCGGGCATTTCTTGCACTGTTCAGGCACAGTGTTTTCCGGAATCTCCTTAGGACAGTCAGGAAAAGTGCCCCTGCACTCTGGAAACTTGCCAGTTCTTGCCTCAAATTCCTTTTGTTCCCTTAGCCATCTCGGAGTTCCATGAGTCCTTTGCTTGTGAGTTTTTCTTCCCATAAATACACCCCTTTTTATAGCAAATAAACAATTAAAAAATATTATCAATAAAAAAAATATTATCGATGATTATTAAATCTTTCTGTTTTTTATTTGGAATTTTATTTCTGAAAAGCCGAGTAAAATCTTAGAAAAATTTATCATTGGAGGATAAACACGCCCAAAGCATATGCTTAAATATTAGTTAGTGTATTTAAAAGTGAGACGAGAGAGGTCAACATTATTATTAAAAATAAAGACATAATAAATATGATAAATACAATATAAAAATAAACACAATATAATAATTTAATAGAAAGACGTAACAAAAATATAATAAAGAGAAAACATAAAAAACATAATAAAAAGATATAAAAACATAATGTCAGGAATCACATAAGCGCAATATAAGTGAGGTGATAACCATCATATACCTCAGCCAGATATTGAACAGCAAAATTTTTGATTCACAGGGCAAAGAAATAGGAGTTTTAGAAGACTTAATCATTCTTGATGGTGAAAAACATGCTGAGATTGTAGCCCTGGCATGCAGAAAAAACAATGAACTCTTCAGAATTCCAATAAATCATGTTTCAATCATTGGAAAAAAGATAAATCTCACTGTAATTAAAGAAAAAGCATTCTCTTTTGGGAATGTGCAAAATGATGATTTAAAACTTAAAGGACTTGTTCTTGACAAACAATTGATTGATGTTGACGGACTTAAGGTTGTCAGAGTAAATGATGTGGCATTAGCCAACGTTCATAATAAATTCTGCGTAATAGGCGTTGATGTTGGAATAAGAGGTTTCATCAGAAGGCTTAGCATGCTTAAGGTGCTTGAAAAAATAATTCCTGCAAAAGCATCAAACAATCTTTTAGCATGGGAGTTTGTTGCCCCTTTAGAGCCTGACCCCATGCATGTCCATTTGAAGATTCCCAGAAATAGTTTGAAAGAATTGCATCCTGCTGATTTGGCAGACTTAATGGAAGAACTGAGTCATGAAGAAAGGGCTATGATATTCAGAGCCCTGGATGAGGAGACTGCAGCAGACACTCTGATAGAAGCTGAACCCTCTGTCCAGAAAAGCCTAGTGCAGTCCATAAAAGTAAAGAAGATTGCCTCTGTGTTTGAGAAGATGAGTCCTGATGAGATAGCTGACATCATAACTATGATGGATAAGGAAAAGGCAGAAGAGCTCTTTGAGATTCTTCCACCGCATATAGTCAAGCATGTAAAGGAAATTCTGAGATATTCTGAAGACAGTGCAGGTGCTATAATGTCAACTGAATTCATAACAATACCCTGGAACTACACTGCTGAGCAGACAATAAACAAGATGAGAGAGCTTAGTCCAAGTGCAGCTCACATTTATTATATTTATGTCGTGAAAGAGAGCAATGAACTTATGGGTGTTCTGTCTCTGAGACATCTCATAACAGCTGACCCGAATAAGAGAGTTTGCGATTTTATGAATACAGAAATGCTAAAGGTACATACTAGCACTTCCAAGAGGGATATGGCAAAATTATTTTCTAAGTATGGGCTTTTGGCACTGCCTGTTGTTGATGAAAAGGGAATCCTGAAGGGAGTTGTGACAGCAGATGAAGTGATAGAAACTGTAATGCCTCAGGCATGGGCGAGAACTAAAGTATACCATAAGAGAAAACGCACAACTAAAAACAATGGAGAAATTGATAAAAAAATAAAGGAAAAAAACAAACAAGCACAACATGACACACGAACAGCTGAGTGTAATACAGAGAATTAGTTCAAGCATCAGATTCAAATGGAAGGGACTGCTGATTTTCTTTTCCCTTTTAGGCCCAGGTTTGATAACTGCTTTTGCAGACAATGATGCAGGAGGAGTATCTACATATTCTGTTGCCGGCGCAACTTTCGGCTATAATGTTCTCTGGGCTCTCATTCCAATAACCATCATGCTCATAGTAGTTCAGGAAATGAGTGCAAGGATGGGCATAGTTACAGGAAAAGGGCTTGCAGATTTGATAAGAGAAACTTATGGAATAAGATTAACTTTGTTTTTAATGAGCGGACTTTTCCTTGCAAACCTTGCGACTGTAATAGCAGATATTGCAGGAATAGCAGCTGCAGGAGACCTTCTTGGAATAGCGAGAATGATAATTGTTCCGATTTCAGCTATCCTTCTCCTGGTTTTTATAATAAAAGGAAACTACAAATCTACTGAAAAATTTTTTTTCTTCCTGATCATCTTTTACCTAGCTTATGTATTAACTGGATTTCTTGCAAAGCCAGATTGGGCTGTTGTAATGAAAACGACTTTTGTTCCAAAAATCAGTTTTACAAGCGAATATGTTTACATTTTGATAGGGCTTATTGGTACAACAATAACTCCTTGGATGCAGTTCTATCTTCAATCAGAATATGTCGAGAAAGGAACTCAGATAAAAAATTATAAATATGCAAGATCAGAGATAGTAATGAGTTCTATTGTAAGCGATACCATAAGCTTTTTTATGATTCTTACTTGTGCAGCAACCTTATTCTATGCAGGAATAAGAGTAAATACAGCCCAAGAAGCAGCATTATCATTAAGGCCTCTTGCTGGAAATTATGCGTACATATTCTTTGCAATAGGACTTTTAGGAGCTTCTGCTCTTGGAGCAATCATCGTGCCAATCTCAACTGCTTTCTCAATTTGTGAAGGAATCGGCTTTGAAACTGGAGTAAACAAAAACTTCAAGGACGCCCCTGTATTTTATTGGATAATAATAATATTGGTAGCTATAGGCGTAGCGATTGCTCTAATACCATCACTTCCTCTGATAAAAATAATGGTGTTATCACAAGTATTTGCAGGAATGGTACTTCCAATAATTATGATATGCACGCTCAAAATAATGAACAAAAAAGAGATAATGAGAGCGTATGTTAATTCAAAAACTTTCAACATAATCGCTTATTCAACTGTTTACTTAACAATCGGGCTAACCATCTGCTTATTAGTGAGTTCTATTCAGAGCATCTTCTGAATTCAGGACATTTTCTGAAAGGTTACATGTGCTACATGTTAATAAGGGATGAAAATTAAAAGAATAAGAATCTTGTAATCGCGTCAGAATCTGAACAGTTTCTTTTCAAAATCAACTATCCTGCTGTTTTTTATCCTAATGCCTTCCTTTCTCAGCAGCTGTATTTTGTTATTTGCTCCTAAGGCAAATCCGCCGACTCTGCCGTCGCTCTTCACAACCCTGTGGCAAGGCACAACGATTGGAGACGGATTTTTGTTAAGGGCATTTCCAACTGCCCTGTATGCTCTTGTTTTGAGGGCTTTTGCAATCTCTTTGTAAGTGGTTATCTTTCCCTCTGGAATTCTCTTTGTGAGTTTGTAAACCTTTTCTGAGAATTGTCCCTCAGCAGCGTTCTTTTTGGTTTTCATCTCAGCCATTTGCAATGGAGAATGCTTTAGATATACTCTTAAAGATTATTTTCTGAATTATTTCCTGCCAATCTTCTGCTTTACCTTCTTTATCTCCTTCTCAAGATTCAGCTTGTCAAGAAGCTCTTTGTATCTGTTCCTGATTGTAACTTCTGTAACGCCAGCAACATCTGCAACTTCTCTCTGAGTTCTCTTTTCTCCATGTATCAACGCAGAAACATAGAGCGCTGCAGCTGCAATTCCTGTCGGGCCTCTTCCGCTTGTCAATTCTGCCCTCTGCGCCTTGTCAAGAATCTCAACAGCCCTGCTCTGCGTTTCAGGGCTCAACTTCAAAGCAGAAGAGAATCTTGCAATGTAGTCAGCAGGATTTGAGGGAATAATCTTTATCTCCAATTCCCTTGTTATGAACCTGTAAGTCCTTCCTATCTCCTTCTTTTCAATGCCAGAAGCCTCGCTCAGCTCATCCAAGGTTCTTGGAACCTCATGGCGTCTGCAGGCAGCATAAAGCGCGCCAGCAACAACTGATTCCATAGACCTTCCTCTCACAAGCCCCTTTCTGACTGCAAGAGTGTATATTCTTGCTGCTTCTTCCTCGACTGACTTTGGAAGCTTAAGATAGCTCACAACCCTCTTCAATTCTGCAAGGGCAAGCTTCAGATTTCTTTCAATGGCGGTGCTTATCCTATACTGCCACTTCCTGAGCCTGAAGAACTTATTCCTGGTCTTTGAACTGAATTGTGATAAATCAGCGCTCCTTCCAACTTCTGTGCCTAAGCCTTGGTCATACTGCGTATAAGTCATTGGGGCGCCTGATCTTCTCCTGGATTCTGACTTGTCAGAATCGAATTCGCGCCATTCCTGCCCAAAATCGACCATTCTGTCCTCTATCACAAGACCGCAATCTTTACAAATGACTTCTCCCTTCTCCTTGTTCCAGAAGAGGTTTATGCTTCCGCATTCAGGACATTTTTTTATGAAACGATGCCTCATCAAATTTACCACCCTAGTTTTGACGAATTTTTTAAATCATGATAAAAGCAGCCAACTACAACCGCTAAGGTTTAAACTGCATAGATTCACATAAGCATGCTTGTGAAAATTTTACTAAATCGTCTGGCAAATAGGTAAAAAGCCGAAAAATTTTTTACTCCACCCCACTATTAATTGACTGATGCTTGTAAAAAATTTATTCAAGCATGACAGTAACAAATAAAAATGCTACGATAATTTTAAATAGGAGTAATTG
>CAYQKJ010000015.1:0-10449 GCA_964418195.1 uncultured Methanosarcinales archaeon
TTATAACTTTTTCTTTCATTGTTCTACATATAAAATGTTATTATTGTATAATGATTGCATAATCAAAACGTTTATAAATAACAACGGTTTTTTTAGGAAAAGATAATGCGAAGTAAACAAATATTTTTTGGAGAATAAAAAATGTCACTAGACGATTGGACTGCAGATTTTTATGAGTTCATAAAAAAAGAGATAGGACCGTTTGAGTCTGTGGAACAACTATTCACTTCTTTAGAAATATTAGCCCGACAGGATCCTGACATCTTTGCTCATCATGTGCTGGCTCATGGATTTATGGAATATTCATATGTGAAGGAAATCCGTTCAAAGATAGCAAAAGAAATTGCGGGAAGCGAAGAGAAATATTGCGCAATAATCCGCGGTCCAGACACGCCGCTGAAGGCAGAATATAGCAACAACTATGACACAAAATTAAAACAGGAATATCTCACCTTGGCGAGAAGCAATAAACTGCCAGAAGAACTGCTTGAACGGGGTTGGAAGGAATATCTTGAGGATTAGGATATCTTAAGTTAAAACATCTCAAGGATAAATTTTAATCATCAACTTAATAGATTTCACATATTTAATTTGCGTTGTTATCTTCATTATGCTATTCTTTTATCTCAACTTTTTGGGAGAGTGCCTGCCCAGGCATTCCCTTCTCAAAAAGAACTCGCAAGGCACCAGAATTTCCATGAGGAGCTCTTATCTCTCCAACAATCTCTTTTCCTGCAGGGCTCTTCCACACAACCTTCTTTCCAACAAGTTTTTTAGCATCTGCCTTGGTTTTAATTGCTTCAACGCAGATTATCATCTGATTGTTGTGGGTTATTCTCCTGCTTCTCTTAAAGCTTGATATTGTGGCTTGCATTTTCACAGGGGAGAAAGTGTTCATTTAAAAATTTAACTCTTTTTGCAATGCGAGGTGTTAACTGAGTTGTTTTTGAGTTATTCTTTATTAGCATACAAAAACATTTTTAAACAAAGCGCTTTTCTCGTTTTAATAAGAAATAACAAAGGGGCTAAAAAAGAGTAATAGAGGAACTTTAAGGAATAATAAGGGGACATTAAAATAATAGTTAAGAATTATTAGAAAACAAAGCGATATGATAATAATATTTTATTAGAATAATATTTTACTGATATTAGAATAATATCTGAGAATTATTAGAAAAATATGATGATGTTAAAACAATATTTGAGAATTTATTAATAGAGTTGGGGAAGGCTTTTTTATGAAAATATCAAAACTGGATTTTTATGGAAACCCGAACATTGGATTGTATGCCTATGCCACAGACAAATACTGTCTTCTTGGCCACGGCATCAGCCAGAAATACGCGGCTGAGTTAGAAAGGATTCTGCAAGTGCCTGTTTACAGGACAAACATTGCAGGCATGTCCTTAATAGGGGTTATGATAACAGGAAACAAGAACTGCCTGCTTGTGCCGAAGATAGTTTTTGACGAGGAACTGAAACAGCTGGAAAATCTGGGCATAAAATACAAAATTGTGGGAGAAGACCTAACTGCCCTGGGAAATAATATTTTGTGCAATGACAACGGCGCCGTTATAAATTATGAATATTCAGAAACTGCAATGAGTGAAATAAGGAAGGCATTAGGTGTTGAAACAGTGAAGGCAAAGATAAATAGCCTGGGAATAGTTGGCTCAGCAGCAGCAATGAACTCAAAAGCAGGCATTGTGCATCCTGAAATATCTCAAGAAGAACTTAAACTTATTGAAAAAACTCTTGGAATCAAGTTTCAGAGGACAACAGTCAATTTTGGCAATCCGTTTGTAAGCTCAGGCATAATAATGAATTCAAACGGCTTGCTGATGGGAGATCCCACAACAACAATAGAGGTTATGCAGATACAGGAAACCTTCATGGAATAAATCAATGAGAAAAGTTTGATAATTTTGTGATTAAAAATCTAAATTTCAAAAAAGCAGCGAGGGTAAAATGCCAAAAAATAATCAGGAAGAAAAAACAGGAGCAAAGGTAGGAGTAGAAGAAGATGTTGAGCAGAAATATCTTGAACTGAATCTCTTGGACTCGCAGATGAAACAGGCGCAGAACCAGATTCAGGCAATTGAAGAACAAATGATACAGACGACCATTTCAGTGCAGGCAATAAATGAGATAGAAAAATTAAACAAGGATTCAGAAGTGCTCATTCCAATAACTCCAGGAGTGTTTGCAAAGGGAAGAATAGTCAACACAAAAGAGCTTATTGTGAGCATAGGGGCAGATACTTGTGTCACAAAAACTCCTGCAGACACAAAAAAGATGCTTCAGGAAAAGATTGATGAGCTGAAATCATACAATCAGCGTCTCCTGCTCAATATTCAACAACTAAATGAGGCAGCAGTAAAGGTAGAATCGCAGCTTAAGGAGCTGGTTGATAAGGCAAACAAAGCAAACAAGGGCGCATAATTGCAACGCAGATTTCAAAAAACAATAAATATCTTTGGGCTAAAGCCCAAAGTACAATAAAATGCGAAGCATTTTATGTACAAAAAATCAAAGATTTTTTTGTATTTTCCAAAAATTGACAGAATCTGCCATTCATCCTTTGCTTAAAAGACAAAGGTATTCTGGCAATTTTTGAATAAAAAAATCATAACCAAAGAGAAACATTAATAAAAAGTCAAAGTCAGAAAATTTATTTCGCTTCCCTTTCAAAGTATAAAAAATAATTGAAAAGAAATAGAAAATAATAATTATTCATAGCTCAGAAAAAACATAAAAGGTAACAAACAAATCACAAAACTCAAAGGGCTAAGCCAAAAAAAGGGAACATAAGAAAATAAAAAATCCGATAAAAAAATCAGCTAAAATAGCATAAGACAATTAAAATGTTTAACTTCCTAAGAAACAAGCTGAAAGGGGTAATATCAAAGTTTTCTAAAGATGTAGAGAAAACACTAGAGGAAGTTCCTGAAAAAGAGGAGGAAAAAAAGGAAAAGATAGAGGAAAAAGAAAAAATAGAAGGTAAAAAGAAGGAAGTTGAAGAAAAAAAGAGAGAAAAGCCGGGAAAAATAGAGAGACCTGTTGAGAAAAAAGAAAAAGCAGAAGAGCCTCAGGCGAAAACATCATTTTTCCAGAAGCTGGAAGAAAAATTTGCTGCAAAAAAAGAAGGAAAAAAAATAGAAGAAGCAGAAGAAAAGAAAGAGATTGAGAAAAAAGAAGGAAAAAAAGAAAAACCTAAGGAAGAAGCAAGAAAAGAAGAAGCAAAGAAAGAAGAAGAGAAAAAGCATAAAGAAGAAATTGAGAAAGAGAAAGAAAAGCCGGAAGAAAAACACAAAGAAGAGATTTATAAGAAAGAGAAAAAGGAAGAAAGAGAGGAATATTTAGAAAAAGCCGAGGAAGAAAAGTTTAAAGAAGAAAGAATTAAAATAAAAGAAGAGTTGAAGAAAGAAGAGCTCAAGAAAGAAGAACTGAAAAGAGCTGAAGAGGAAAAGCCGGCTGAAGAGGAACTCAAGAAATCACTCTTCACAAAAATATCTGATGTTTTCACAAAAAAGACCCTGAATGAAAAGCAGTTTGATGAAATATTCTGGGAATTGGAAGTTGTGCTTATGGAAAACAATGTTGCAGTTGAGGTTGTAGAAAAGATAAAAGAGGACCTGAAGAATGAGATTGTTGGAAAGCCGCTGAGAAAAAATGCAATAAGGCAGATAATAGAAGAAGCATTGAAGCACAGCATAGAATCATTGTTTGATGTTGAAAAAATAGATTTGATAAAGAAAGTCAAGACAAAAAAGCCGTTTGTCATTTTATTCCTAGGAATAAACGGCTCTGGAAAGACCACTACAATAGCCAAAATTGCAAAACTTCTGCTTTCACATAATATAACCTGCGTTATTGCTGCAGCAGACACTTTCAGGGCAGCTGCAATAGACCAGCTTGAGAAGCATGCCAATAATCTGAAAGTAAAGATGATAAAGCATCAGTACGGGGCAGATGCAGCAGCAGTTGCTTTTGACACAATAAAATATGCAGAAGCCCATGGCATAGATGCTGTACTGATAGACACTGCAGGCAGGCTGCACTCAAATGTGAACCTTATGAAAGAACTCAAGAAGGTGAGCAGGGTTTCAAAGCCGGACATGAAGATTTTTGTCGGAGAGGCAATAACCGGTAATGACTGCATAGAGCAGGCGAGGAGCTTTGACGATGCAATAGGAATTGATGCAATAATACTTGCAAAGGCAGATGTTGACGAGAAAGGCGGAACAGCAATCTCAATAAGCCATGTCACAAGAAAGCCTATAATCTATCTTGGAATCGGACAGAAGTATGAAGATTTGGAAGAGTTCAATGCTGAGAAGATAGTTGCCAGCATAGGGCTTGCGTGAGGTTATAATATCAAAGTTAATATTTCTTTAATTAATATTTCTTTAACAGGCTTTATAGCAATAAAACAAATATCATTTTAGAAAACTATAAATACTAATAATAACTATTCCAGAATGGTGATTTTATGAAGCTCGAATTGATTTGAGAAAAAATATTTAAAAACACAAATCTTCTTGATAAAAATGATTGACGCACTCGATAATGAAATCAGAAAATGTATAATTAAAAAACTTATTCTTAATAACCATCTCTCTTTCTCAAATCTCATGGAAAAGCAATTTAGAAGCAATCTCTTCAATTACCATCTGAAATGGCTTATACAAAATGGATTTGTCATTAAAAATATTGTTGATGAGAAAAATCTTGATAAAAATAGGACATATGCAGTTGGAAACTCAGCAGGTTCTGACATAACACCTGCAATATTGAATGGACTTTTTGCAATCTATCTTCCTGTTTCTACATGGAAGTATGAAAGGGAAAAGCCTCTGCCTAAATCAGACAGAATTTTTGTGTTCGAAAACGGGATAACTGAAATCCAGAAGAACTATCAGCGGTTAAGGAATCTTTAAGAATGCCAGAAAACTTACTCAGCAAAGCTGAAGTTATTGGAAAATATACTTATTTCTGTGTATATTTATTTCTATGAACTTGATTTCTGATTTTTCATATTTTTGGACTATTCGTTCACAAATTCTATCCTGTTTTCTATGAAGATTCCCTTGCTGAGCTTGACAGGCCTCCAGTCATCAATCACCGGAAATGCATTCAGCCACTTTGCCAGTTCTTCAGGATTTCCTATTGTGGCAGAAAGGGCAACTATCTGAAGATTAGCTATAATCTGCCTGAGCATGGTTATGAGAATCTCAAGCGTAGGACCTCTTCCCGGGTCATTCAAAAGATGAATCTCATCAACAATCACAACTGAAACTGAATTAAGCCATGGTGCATGATGTCTTATCAGTGAATCAAATTTTTCAGAAGTGCATATTATCAAATCATAATTGGAAAGATACGGGTCTGAAGAATCCAAGTCACCGATTGAAAGAGCAATTCTTATCAGGTGCGCATATTTTCTCTTGAAATCCTTGAACTTCTCGCTGGCAAGCGCCTTTAAAGGCACTATGTAGACTGCTTTCTTGTTCCTGCTGCCATTTAATAAGGTATTCAGGATTGCAAGCTCTGCAACCAGGGTCTTTCCAGAAGCAGTTGGAGTGCATACCAGAAGATTTTTACCCTCAAGAAGCCCTGCATCTATTGATTTTGTCTGGCAGGGTCTTAACTCCTTTATTCCTTCTTTCTCCAGAACCTCGTAAAGATGAGAATGTATTTTGTCCTTTATCTTTGCAAGAGTCATTCTGCTTCTTTCTGCCTCCTATTCAGGCATTCGTGCATTGTTTAAAAGTTTTGTGATAAGTTTTATAATATTTGCATTGTGATGTTTGCATATTCCGGTATAAATTAAGAATGTTATAGAAATCAATTTAAAGCATCGTTTCTTTTCCCAACGCGATGATTCAAAACATTGAAGGCATTAAAAATTTAGATGAACTGTGGAAATATGTTGACCAGTTGAACAAGGAGCACTTTTCTGATAATGACTTAATGCCTATCTTGGGAAATGGAAAAACATTCAAGCCAAAAGTTATGTTTGTGTTCATAAACCCAACAGCACGGAATATCAGCTCAAGCAGGGACTGGAAAGGCCCAAGATTTCCATTCATAGGAACAAAGCAGGTTTGGAGAGTGTTCCACAAGGCAGGACTTTTTGACGATATGTTGATGGAAGAGATAGAGCATAGTTCTGACTGGAGTATTGAGTTTACAAATCAAGTTCTAGGATTTTTACAGAATAAAGGTTTCTATCTTACAAATGTAGTTAAATGCACAGAATATGATGCAACACTTCCAAATTCTAAGAAAATAAGATTATTTCTTCCCTTATTGATGAAAGAGATAGAAATTGTGCAACCCGAATATATTGTAACCTTTGGCTTGATTCCCTTTGAAAGGCTTACAGGCAAAAAAATTAAGTTAAGTGAACACTATTTGGATATTAATAAAAATAAGAAGTTAAAATTTTATGAATTAAAAATCAATTCTTTCAAAACAACTTTCAAAATAAAAGTGATTCCATGTTATTTTCCAGTTGGAAGAGGAAATCCGAGAAAGGCAGTTGAAATTTTAAAAATGGTTAACGCTTTATAGGCTTTTATTATACTTAGCGCATGCAAAAGATTTATAAATGAATTGTCAAACTCCTCTCAAGATTGTTTGAAAACTGTTTGAGATGTGGGTAGTTGCTCACCTGAATCAGACAATTATTAGCAAGAGATTTATTAGTTAAAGATTAGCAAAAGAAAAAGAATTATGGAGGCTAGTTGAAATGTCTATGTACAAGTATTTGCGGAATATCTGGGCAAAAAAGAGTCCAGAGTTTTATGAAATTCTTAAGAATAGGCTTATTGAGTGGAGAAAAGAGCCTGCTACTGTGAGAATCGAGAGGCCTACAAGGCTTGACAGGGCTCGTTCTATAGGCTACAGGGCAAAGCCCGGCTTTGTTGTAGTGAGGCAGAGGGTTTTGAGAGGGGGCAGACTAAAGCCCCAGATAAGGGCAGGCAGAAGACCCAAGCACATGGGAAGAAAGAAGGTTCTCAATATGAGCTATCAGTATGTTGCAGAACAAAGAGCTGTAAGCAAGTTTCCTAATCTTGAAGTACTGAATTCGTATTACTTGGCGAAGGATGGAAGGCATTACTGGTATGAGATAATAATGGTTGACAGGAATCACCCTGCAATAAAATCAGATGAGAAGATTGCATGGATTACCAGCGATAAGAACAAGAGAAGAGTTTTCAGAGGACTTACTCATGCTGCCAGAAGCTCTCAGATGAGACGATAAAAAAGTTTAGAATTGAGAATCCAGGATTTTTTTGTTATTAAAATTTTTTTATCAAAAGAATATTAAAATGTTTATTATCAATTTAAGTTTTATTGAGTTTTGCTTAGTTTTTATGACATTTTTATTTAATTTCTGTTTTATTATAATTTTATTATAATATTTTCATCATATTTTAATTTTATTAGTAATATCTTCATTATATTTTTACTAATTTCTGTTCAATGTTCAATTGTGAGTTTGCACTCTCTGTTTAGCTGAACAGTGGCTGCTGCTAAAGCCTCTTTGCTCCTTATGTAGTTATCGACTGAATCATGGCTGAGCTTAAAGAGCTCATTGTCGTAATCTTGTGGAAAGAGTTCGTTATTCTTTGCTAGAGTTCTTCCAATGTTCATTGAAAGGCTTAACATGAAATAATCACTAAAGACGTTAGAAGCGTCCACCAGATCCCTAAAAATAGTTTTGTATCTTTCATGATTATGTGTCCTTAAATAAAATCCAACCAGGGAGATTGCATAAGTGTACATCGCAAAATTTATTGAAGGGTTTGCAAAATCAAAATTGCTGACAGTGTTTTCCAAATTTAATTTCCTAAATTCTGCTGCCGCCTTGTTTATAATGGACTCCAGTTTCATATTTGCATCGTCAAAATCATTAAGCGCATTCTCCAGCATGTTTTTGTCAACTTCCTTCTTTATAAAATCTGCTTTTTCCTGCATTCCAGCTGGAAGATTGCTGGTTGTAAGCCACTCAAGATGTCCAAAGATAATGTCATTGGCGGTTTCTATACACTTTGTTGCATTATGATACGCATCTTTCTGTATTTTGACCTTTTTGCCGTCAGATAAAGTATAGTCTACAAAGAACTTGGACATATACGCGCTTTGAAGTTTCTTTTTCAATTCGGGAACAAGAAAAGCATTAAAGTCTGCTGCTTCCTTTGGTTCTACCTTTTTTCCAGGCTCTGTCTTTTTTCCAGATTCCTTCTCTTCCATATCCTTCTTGATGTAGTTTTCACTCATTCGTAACTAATAAATCAAGAGAAGTTTATAAGTTTTTCGAAGTATGATGCTTAAACATTTAGTAAAAGCCAGTAAAAAAGTGCTTTCTTCACTTTAAAAGTTGTTAGAAATCATTCAATCAGAATTCAATCAGCTGCAAAAAGTTCAGAGTCGTGAACATCAAAAACCCCTATTCTAGCGCCGGCATCCAGCCATCCATGGGCATAGTTGAGGCATGCGAATGCAGTAACCCACTCGCCCTTTTTGAAATAGTGCTCTGCATCAGAAAAATAGCGCTGAGCCATGTCAAGAATTTCTTCTCTTTCCTTCAACGAGCCGCTCCTTCTACTGCTGTTTCTTGCCGCTTTAAGCGCCTTCCTGGTGATGTCAAAGTACTTAAGGAGTTTCTCCTCACTTATCTCATGTTTCATTTGCTTCAGAAATCTTCGTCTATATTTGAAACCTCATCCAGAATTTCTTGCGCTTTTCTCTCCTCAGTAACAGTCCCTCTTTTGCCGCAGTAAGGACACACCTGGGGAATCCCCTTTTTTCCGCTCTTTGGCTCAAATTTGTAGTTGCATGATGTACAGACGTATCTTGTCATAAGGGAATCAATTTAATTAACTTCTTTATAAATCTTACGAATTGCAAACTTTTTGCTGAACGGTGAAATATGCGCATTGGCAAATACAAAAAATTTAAAAGTGAACAAAAAATCTTTATTTATATCTAAATGCATTGAGACAAATAGAGAACCAAGATGGAAGAATCAAATATTCTAGAGTTATTGACCAAGGATGAGGACATAACCTGGCGCTCCATAATCTATGACCTTGTTAAGAGTGAGAAGATGAATCCTTGGGACATAGATGTGTCGCTGTTAACAAAAAAGTATATTGAAATCATCAAAAAACTCAAGGAAATGAACTTCAGGATTTCTGGAAAGGTACTGCTGGCTGCTGCAATCCTCCTGCGGATAAAAGCAAACATACTAGTTGGAGAGGACATTTCAGAGCTTGACAGGCTTTTTGCCAGTGCAGAAGAAGGCGGAGAGATGATGGCAGAGGATTTCTACAGCGAATTAGAGCAGGAATTCGGCAAAATGCCTGAAGAGGAAAGGCCAGAGCTTTTCCCCAGGACTCCGCAGCCGAGGAACAGAAAGGTTTCTATGTATGACCTTGTCTTTGCGCTGCAGAAGGCTTTGGAAGTAAAGCAGAGGAGAGTGCTGAGAAGGCCTGTTGTGGACATTGCTATCCCAAAAAAGAAAGTTGACATAAGCGTTCTTATAAATAATATTTATATAAAGATAAAGAACTTCATATCAAGATTCAACAAAAGGATAATAACTTTTTCTGAGCTTGTGCCGTCAAAGGAAAAAAAGGACAAGATAAACACATTTATCCCCCTGTTGCATCTGGCAACACAGCAGATGGTTGAGCTTACACAGAAGACGCATTTTGGCGAGATAGAAATTGCCCTCTACACTGCCAAGACAGAGAAGGAAGTGGAAAAAGAAATAAGAGAAGCCAATGAACCAGAGGAAAAAATAGAAAAAACAGCAAAAGGAACAAAGAAAGAAAAAAAGGGCAGAAAACAGCAAAAAGATGCAAAGGCAGGATAGAAAGAAATAACAATAAGTGTAAATAGATTAGGTTGCATTCTACTTAACGGGGCCAATGCAACTACTTATCGTTCAAATGTAACAACTGCAACAGCACAATTGCAACTTGAAAGATTTGGCAATGGTTTCCTTTATAACGCAATAGTACCTCAAGCTCAACTGCGGCAAATAGACCCATTCAGCCCACCTATTTAGTTTAAGAATATTCGCCTATTCAACCTCTTTTTTTTGACAACAGCAAGAATAGTACAAATAGAACAGGTTACTACAAAAAACAGCTACAGAAACTAGCGATGCTGTTGGTGGTTTCTAATTTGAATTGAGAGAAACACTTACGCCAATTTTTGATGGCACAAGTTCATCATCCGTAAACTACCGCCAGAAATATCTTGACGAATGCAAGAAGCCTCACAAGCCCCCAGCATTCCTGTTCCCTAAAGGCTTACGGACACCTTCTTGTGGAGACAAGGGATTCTAAGGGCATAAAAGGCTTGATGGAAAAAGATTCGTTTAACCAATAATTCTTAACTTATACTCCACAGACATAGGAGAGCATAAAC
>CAYQKJ010000016.1:0-10405 GCA_964418195.1 uncultured Methanosarcinales archaeon
GGTGATTGAAATGCCTGAAAACGATTTGAACAATCTAGTCAATTATGTTTCAGACAAGAGCGGATTGATAATAGTGATTGACGGTAGCGACGGCTCTGGAAAAGCCACGCAGACAAAAAAACTGCTGGAGGAGTTGGATGAAATTAACAATTACAAAAAGCTTGGATTTAAAATCAGCACTCTGGATTTTCCGCAATATGGCAAAAATGCTGCAGCAGACATTGTTGGAGAATATTTAGACGGAAGTTTCGGAGACCCTGTGACGATAAGCCCCTATCTTGCATCATTTCCATTTGCTGTGGACAGGTTTTCTGAAAAAAAGAAGCTCTTGGCTTTCAAGGAAAAGAAGAACATTGCAGTGCTCAATAGGTACATCACATCAAATCTCGGGTATCAGGGTGGAAAATTAGGAGCAATCGAGGAGCAAAACACGTATATTGACAGGATGGAGAACATTGAATATGAAATCCTTGGAATTCCCAGGCCTGACATCGTGATATATCTCAACACTCCCGCAGAGGTTGCAAGGCTGATGGTGATGCTGAAGGAAAAGAGGGATTACGCTAAAAAATGCGGCAAGCTGGACTGGCATGAACGAAACATGGAATACCAAAATTCAGTCGTAGAACTTTACAAGAGAATATGCAAAGAAAGGGTTCCTGGAGCAGAAAGAAACTCAAAGATAACTGATGTATGGCTCAGAATAGACTGCGGGCGTAAAGATTACCCAAAAGAGCTTGTTGTTCAACTGGAAAGTTCTCTTGAAAAAAACAGTTCTGAAAAGAACAAAGAAAAGGTCAGGCAAGAGATTTCAGAAAAACTGCTCTTGCCGCCAGAAGAGATTCACGAGATAATTGTCTCAGCATTGGATAATTACATTGCAACCCTTCTTTGACATTCCTTGATTTTTTCTGGCATTTTGAAAAATTTTATAAATAAATCATATTTCTCTGATAATGAGGTGATGGAGTAAATTCTGAATGAGAGCATTTTCATTAATTCCATAAAATAAAAATCAATAACATAATAATCATTTTTTTGTTGTTGTTCATACGATTGTGAAATCCAGAAGTATTTTTCAGCACAACTCCGCCATATTTATTAAACAGTTGTGTTTTCCATAAACACTACTGATAAAATTTTGCACATATTTAGGAGGTATTTTGAAATGATTGTTCATTTGAACAAGCAAAACTTTGTAGAAGAAGTCAACCATAGCAAGATTCCAGTGCTCATAGATTTTTGGGCATCCTGGTGCATGCCGTGCAAGATGATGGCACCTGTGTTTGAGGAAGTGAGCAGGGAATACGAAGGCAAAATCAAATTCTGCAAACTTAGCACAGAGGAAGAGCCGCAGCTGGCGGCAGCATACGGCATACAGGGCATACCTGCGCTTCTCATGATAAGCAAGAACAGGGAGATAGGAAGATTAGTTGGCTATATGTCGAAGCAAATGCTCAAGCAAAATATTGACGAGCTCATAAAGAAGAATCAGAAGTAGTTCAGTGCCTGATATGATGCATAAACAGATGCATAAAAAATGGTTAAAAGCACGAGATAGTTAAAACCGCTGGAGGACAAGAATATGCTCTCATTTGCCTGCAAATCAGTAAGGTTTGATGATTTATTAAAATGCAGCTTTGACTTGAACAAGACAGATTACGAGATATTCTTATTTCTCCTAGACAGAAAATACATCCAGAAAAGCGGAATGACAGTCAATGAGATAGCAAAGCATCTGAAGAAAGAGAGAACAGTAATCCAGAAATCCATCAAGCGACTCTTTGAGAAGAATCTTATACGAAGATTCCAGTTGAACCTGGAGCATGGCGGCTATAGGTTCTACTATTCTGTCATAGATAAGAAGGATGTAAAAAACAAGATGTTGAAAATAATAAATAGCTGGTCTTCAAATGTTGAAGCAGCAATTACGAGATGGTAATTGAAAATTAATAATTGAAATATGATTAAAATTGATGCATGATTGAAACGCGCGGGGTGGTATGATGAATTCGGCTGGTGCAATCAATCCTTTCGAGCTAGCCCAGAAACAGTTTGATGATGTTGCACAATTGATGAATCTAGATAAGGGAATTTACTCTATCCTAAGAGAGCCTAAGAGATGCGTTGAAGTTAAAATTCCAGTGAAGATGGACAATGGAAGCATAAAAGTCTTTACAGGCTACAGGGTGCAGCACAATGACAGCTTAGGCCCTTTCAAGGGAGGCATAAGGTTCCATAAGGATGTTTCCCTGGAAGAAGTCAAGGCATTGGCAATGTGGATGACCTGGAAGTGTGCAGTTGTCGGAATTCCATTCGGCGGCGGAAAAGGAGGAGTGATTGTAAATCCCAAGGAGCTCTCAAAAGCAGAACTTGAAAAATTGAGCAGGGGCTACATAAGAGCAATACAACCGATAATAGGAGTTTACATTGATGTTCCTGCGCCTGATGTGGGAACAGATGCGCAAGTTATGGCTTGGATGCTTGATGAGTATGAAAAAATAATTGGCAAGAAAGCGCCTGCTATAATCACTGGAAAGCCCGTTGAGATGTTCGGCTCAAAAGGAAGGGAGCTTGCAACCTCATTGGGCGGGCTGTTTGTGCTTGAAAGCGCGCTGAAAAAGATAAAGAAAACTGGTGGAAAATCAGGAAAGGATGCAAAGCAAAAGACAGTCGCAGTTCAGGGTTTCGGCAATGTGGGGCATGGGTTTGCAAAACTGGTCCATAATGCAGGCTTCAAGATTGTTGCAGTCAGCGACTCAAAAGGAGGAATCTATTCTGAAAGCGGGCTTGACATCAATGCTTTAACAGAACACAAGCAAAAGACAGGCTCTGTAATAAATTTTGAGAACACAAGAAACATCACAAATGATGAAATTTTGGAACTGGAAGTTGACATACTCGTGCCTGCAGCCCTTGAAGAGCAGATAACAGAGGAAAATGCTGACAGGATAAAAGCAAAGATAGTGCTTGAGCTAGCCAATGGACCCACTACCATAAAAGCAGATGATATTCTTGCGCAAAAAGCAATTCTGGTAATTCCAGACATCCTGGCAAATTCCGGCGGAGTGGCAGTCAGCTATTTTGAATGGCTGCAGAACAGGAGAAAGAAATACTGGGAAGAGGAGAAAGTAAACAAAAAACTCAGCAAGCTGATGAAAAAGGCATTTGACGAAGTTTACAAAATATCTCAGGAACGGAATGTCAGCATGAGAAAGGCAGCGGATATTTTTGCAGTGCAGAAGGTTGCAGAGGCGATAAAGAAGGAGATTCAGTAAAACTGCGCTTAATAGAATTCTTTTGTTTTCATTTTAATTCATAATACTCTTTATCATGAACGCATAGCACTTTATTTCCTTTAATCCATCTCTTTTTTTCCGTGCGAATAAATTTTTGCATTCCGGATTTTTTGATGACTTCAAGGTTTTCAATCATGCTCATTCCATATTTATTCCTGTAGCGATTATCTAAGTGCTCCAATCTATCACATGGAAACAAAGCGCAGTCATAGCAGAATTTGCCTTTCCGGTTATTGCAGAGCCGCAACCTGCATGCTGCGCGGGTTTTAGGTTTGTTTTGCTCAGCATCATGGCAGCCATGGCAAGAGTTATTTTTGCGCAGATAAGCCCTGCAAATGCCGCAATTCATGCCGCAGGGAGCTATTAACTTTGGCAGCATTATTTCACTCCTCTCTTTCTCATTTAATTCTTCAGTTTCCTATCTTTTTTAAAGTTTCTTAGAATCATGTCGCTGTAAGAGACGTCTATTAAATCATCTTTCTTTATTTTGAACAAATTGAGATAATGGTTGCACTGCTCAGTCAGTTTTTCTATGCCTCTAGTGCCATACTTGTCAATCGCCTCTATCTCCACAAAGCTTCCCAAGTCCTTCACTTCATCTATGTGAAATTTCATATTGCCAATGAAATATATCTCCCGCTGCTTGTCCACGACTGCAATGATTCCAAGTGATTTCTCAAGAATCTCTTTTATCTGGGAATGCGGGGCTGTCGTGCAAAGAATGATGTTGGACTGTTTCGGTCCTTTTTCATTTTCCCTCTCATAATAAATCAGGTTATTTTCAATGTTGCCTTCCCGCAATTTCAGCCGCCCATGGCTGACTTTGAAATAGGTATCTATCTGATGGTCAAGCCCCTTGTATTCGGCATTTTCTGATTTCAGGATTTCCCTTATCTCATCAGGATTATTGCACCTTGCCTTGATTTCTATATTAATCTGTGTCATGAGTGAACATCTGCCATCTTTTCTTAAATAATTTTCGCTTATGAAACATACTTGGTGAAAAATAGTTTTTCCAGCAGTCACATTATTAGTGATGTAATATTATTGCTATCAGTAATAGTGTTATCTCTTATTTTTGCTGAAAAAAAGTTGAAATAAAAATAGAGGGAACAAAAATAAAAATAAATATAAAATAAATAGTTTTTCTGATTTCTTTTTTCTATTTGCCTTTCTTTCTCTTCGCTCTTTCAGCTACGCGCCCTATCCACATTGTGGCTAAAACCGCGATGACAGTCACAACAACTGCATACACAATCATCGCTACCAAGGAGCTTGCATCTCCAAAAACTGTTTTGAAGAGCGCCTGTATTGCTCCGTTCCAGGCGAGAGCTGCCACCAGTCCAAATGCTGCAGTAATCAAAGCAGCTAGTTTCTCTACTATCTCAGATTTCAAATCCTACACCTCCTTTTTCTCATCTTAATTTTTACTTTTTTTTAAAATCAGTCTCATAAATATTTAATAAAAAAACAGAAAAGATTTTTGAGTTTACTTAATATTTCTCTTTGCAATGTCGCCGACTATTGGCAGTTTGTACTTCTCGCCCTGATAGGCTTTCACCATCAGCAGAATCTACAGGATAAATGCCAATAAGCCAATCAATGTGCTGAAAATGACCCCCAGCACAGGCAGCCATCCCACTAACACACTGATGACTGTAATTGCCAGAAAAATAATCAATGACTGCATTGCATGGAACTTCACAAACTTGCTCTTTTTCTCCAGCAACAAGAAAATAAGCCCGCTGACCCAACCAAGAACATAGCAGAGCAGTGCTTCAACATTCTCATCAAGGTTCAGGGATGTTTTTTCCTTTTTGGCTACTTTTGCCTTTTTCGCTTTAGCTATTCTAACCACCTCTTGCTATTCGCATATTTACGCATCAATCGTTTATTAATTTCTCCTTCTTATTTTTTTATCAAAAATTGCCAGAATACAAAAAAATCGAAGATTTTTTGTACATAAAATGCTTTGCATTTTATTGTACTTTGGGCTTTAGCCCAAAGATATTTATTATTTTTTGTTTATTAAGTTCTCCTGATTGTTGTTTTGTAATATTTTGTTGTAATATTTTGCAATATACTCTTTTAAGCGCGTTTTATTTAAAAATTTTAGTATTTTTCCCAATGGAGCACCTCATCCAGCTTTCTCTTTTCGTGGGGTTCAGCATTTTTTTCATAATAGCCCAGAGGAATTATTGAGACGATATCAATATCTTCTGGAATTCCGAATGCCGTCTTTATCGCTTGGCAATAGGGCTTGTTATAGCCTGCAACCCAGCAACTTCCTATTTTGAAGGACTTGGCAGCCAATAGTATGTTTTCAGTGGCTGCACTGCAATCCTCTACCAAATGATGATTACGTTTGTCCCCGCACACAAGCACGCATGCAGCAGCATCCTTTATGAATTTTCCATAGCGAGCATTTTCAGCAATATAATTTAGCTTTTCCTTTTCTGTTATCACAACAAACTCCCACGGCTGCATATTTATGGCAGAAGGAGCCAGTCTTGCAGCGTCAATAATTTCTTCCAGAATCTTCTTTTTAATAGGCTTGTTTGCGTATTGCCTGATGGACCTTCTGCTCTTTATCAGCTTTAGCAAATTATTCATTTCACATACCCCTGATTTTTTTATACAATGCTATTATTTATTATTTTTATTCATTTAAGCATCCCGCTGACTACCAAATCAATTGCTTTTTCTTTTTCAAGCCCTCTTGCCATAAGTGTTTCAATCTGTTTTTTATCCACGCTTCCTATGGCAGCTTCATGAGTTACTTTGGCATATTCATTTGTAACATTGACTATTGGCACAGCCTTTGCCTGAGCATTGCCCTGGATGATTTCAATACAATCAACATGCCCTCTTGCATAAGGCGCGCTGGCAGTAAGTTCACTGATTACTTCACTTTGAGCATCATCTTTTACTGCAATGCGGCTTTTAATCAAGCCGCGAGAAGATTTTCCTGTGAGATAGCCTGCTTCCCTAATTTTAATTCTGTCATCGCCATATCCATAAATCTTGGCAGTCATATCAAGAGTTGAATTTTCTAAAATTTCAACCACATAGTCCAAGTCAACAATACCCGCCCTGCCTTTGAGTAATGAGAAATTTGTAACCAGATGGCTGTTCTTGCCGACATTAATCTTTGCTTTTGGAACTACTTCTATTCCACCATGCTCACCGTGAAAATGGACTTCATCATATCCATAATAGGCATTATCACCAACCTCAATTTCAGCATTCATCCTATGAACTACATTTATGGCATTTGGAAAAACACAATGGGCAAGAAGCTGAATCTTTGCTCCATCCTCGATTTTTGCTTTAATGTTAATCTCTTGAATGCCCTCTTTAGGCAATACCCCAAAACAAAGATGGACAGGGTATTCTATTTTTTTGCCCTTCTCAACCTTTAATTCAATATCCACGCCAGACGCGGTTTCTTCAGGCATCAAAATTAAGCCGTCGATTGAGCGGCTGCCGATTACCTTGTTCTTGTGTATAATCAAATGCGCAATGTTTTGATTCTTAAAGATGCTTGGTGTGCCTCCTGCCTGAGCATATGCTTCCAATATAAATTTATAATCTTGGCTATAATCTTGCATCATTTTGAATCTACCTAAACTACCATTTTCATATTTTTTCCTCTGGCGAAAAGATTTTTGTAGGACAGGGAATGCATTTTTCTTTAAAATATTGACCTACTTCTTTTGGTTTGCCTTCTTTTACAATGTAACCTGCACACATAAGAGAGGTTTTATCAGCAATCTCAGAGACCTCTTCAAGGTGAGTAATCAGAAGCACTGTAGTGCCCTGTCTTTTTAATTCTATTATCATGTCGACAATGTTATCCAAGGCCAACATGTCAATACCTGAATCAGGCTCGTCTAAGATTGCCAATTTTGGTTCCATTGCAAAGACTGATGCCAATTCGATACGTTTTCGTTCTCCGCCGCTCAAGGTCTTATCCACTTCTCTGTTGAGATAATCCTTGGGCTCCAGTAATACCTGGCGAAGTGCTTCTTCAATCAAGGCATCATCTCTTTTCTTCATTCCAACAGCAATATAATCCTTAACTTTTAAGCCTTCGAACCTTACTGGCTCCTGCCAAGCCAGGGTCAAACCCATCTTAGCCCTTTCATATATGGACAAAGTGGTTATATTCTTTCCCATAAAATAAACACTTCCACTTTGTGCGATATAATCAGAACAGCCCATTATAAGATAGGCGAAGCTTGATTTTCCTGCAGCATTTGAACCGAGAATAGAATGTATTGTATCATCCTCAACAGACAGAGCTAAGTCTTTTAAAATCTGCCTTCCTTCTAATTTAAGTGCGATGTTTTCTAGCCTTAATATTTCCATTTTTGTAGCACTAAGATGAATTTTCTTTGATTAATTTAAAGACATCTTTGTTTTAAATCTTTTTAATGTCAAGAATGTTCATAATCTCTACAGCTTCTCTACTTCTGAAATTGTATATGTGAATATTTAAATTCTTTGTTTTGCCAATCCATTGCAGAATCTTAAAATTTCCTTAAAATCTATTTAACTGTGCCATCAATTTTGCCAACTATAAATGTATTCAGAAAGTAATTTTTTTTATCATTAAAATGAAAAATAATATTCTAAAACCAAAACGTTTATTAAAAAAGGTTTATTCCAATGCCCTATGAAAACAGGGAAGGTCAAGGAGATAGAGAAGGCAAAGGATAGCAGAAGCATGCTTCCGTTTGAAAGCGTAAAGAGAGAGCTTCTTGTCAAACGAGAGGCTGAAACAAATGATGATTTTGGCTGCTATCCTGAGAAGAGAAGCGTCAATCAGCTGATAGACTTTGGGGTTGTCAATATTGACAAGCCCTCAGGCCCTACAAGCCACCAAATCAGCGCCTATGTCCAGAAAATCCTTGGCATTGAGAAAGCAGGGCACTCAGGAACTCTCGACCCAAAAGTTACAGGAGTTCTGCCCATTGCGCTTGAAAGGGCAACACGGCTTGCGCACCTCCTGCTGAAATCAGGAAAGGAATATGTTGCTCTTATGCACCTGCATGATGAACTGCCGCCTGAGGAAATAAGGAAACTTATCTCTGATTTTGTAGGGAGCATAGAGCAATTGCCTCCCTTGAAGTCTGCTGTCAAAAGGGCTTTGCGAACTAGACATGTATATTATATTGACATAATTGAAACCGAAGAGAAGGATGTTTTATTCAGAATAGGATGTGAGGCAGGCACTTACATCAGGAAGCTCATACATGATTTCGGAGCAAAGAACAAGATTGGTGCAAACATGGCTGAACTCAGAAGAACGAAGGTTGCGCATTTCAGTGAGGAGAATATTTCAACACTCCAAGATTTGTCAGACGCTTTCTGGTATTGGAAAAATAATGGAAATGAGAAATATATCAGAAAAATCATAATGCCAGCAGAGTTCATAGTCAAATCAATTCCAAAAATATATGTTTTCGACACCACAGTTGACACTCTCTGCCATGGGGCAAATCTGAACGTGCCTGGAATTGCGAGCATAGAATCAGGCATTTCAAAAGGGAATACTGTTGCAGTCATGACTTTGAAGGGCGAGTTTATATGCTATGGAAATGCAGTCATGGATTCACATTCAATCATGAATTCAGAAAAGGGCTTTGCAGTCAAGACAAATAAGGTGTTCATGCAGCCCAGCACATATCCAAAAACAAACTCCTACAAACACATTTAAAAAAGAAAGTTTTATAAAAAAGGTTGACAAAGAATATTTTGTTAGGATAAACATTATGCAAAAAGAGGGTGATAGCCATGGCTAATGATGAATACGAGCTGATTCCCCATAAGGAAATTGTAGAATTAAAAAAAGAAATACAAGGCCTGAAAGAGCAGCTGAGGGGAAAAACAGAAACTGGTGATTCTCAAAAAACATTAATGGATTCTATAAATGAGCTGATAACTGTATTCAAGGAAGCGACAGAAGAGCTGCGCAAAAAGCCAGAGCCGGCTGATACAACTTCTGTGCTGATAAAGCAGAATGAGATAATAGCAAAAGGAATTCTTGCGCTTGCAGACATAATGAACGAGCACCTGCCTCAAATAAGCAAGAACACTCAAATGGCTTTCGGGCAGACGGCTCTCGGACAGAAGCCGGTTCCAACTTCTACAACAAGAATGCCGGGTGAAGTGACAATTACAAGAAGGCCAATAAGAACAATACCTGGCTTTGACGACACATCTTCACGATTTTGATGAGTGTGGAAAACGTATAAAACATATTCAGCAAACAGTAGAATGGCAGACGAAATGTTGAGTGATACAGAAAGGTTTGAAGAATTTGTCAGAGCCTTGGGAAAGGCTGCTGAAAGAGCAGTTAGTAAAGCGCAGGAGGAGAAAGAGGCTCGGAAACAAACAAGAAAAGCAGAAGCACAACCTGCTTTAAAAGGCAAAATTTCTTACAAGGGAGTTTCTGCAAAAACAAAGAAAAAGATAATCTCTGCCATGAAAAAGCTTAACAGAGTTATGGACGAGCGGGACAGGAGATATTTCTATTTCAAGCAGAAGTTTTATGAGCTTACCCTAAGACCAAAGGAGGATGAAAAAAGCATAGCCGTTTTCCTGAAAAATCTTGATGATGAGCTGAATGGCTACATGGAATGGAAAAGGAATAGAGAAAAAAAATTCAAAGTATTGGAATCAAAGATAAAGAAGAAGATGGAAACCAAGCTGAAGCCAGAAAAAGTGAAACAGCTTGAGCAAAGACTGGCAATGCTGAAGAAAAAATACCATGTGCTTAAGAAGAGCCGCAAGAAAAAGAGCAGGAAGCAATTGCAGGAAATTGACAGGATAAAGCACAGGCTTAATATGTTTGAGAAAAACCTCAGGGAGCTCAAAAAGCATTATTAGAAAATCAAATGATAATAAATTAAAAGTCGACACAGGTGATGCGAATGGGAGAGATAATAATCAAGAGCAAGATAAAGGACTTCGCAAGACTTGACAATCAGGTTTTCAGCGTTTCAAGCGACTTCCCAGACGCTCTTTCCAAAAAAGTTGAGGCACTGATACACGAGGCATGCCTGAGAGCAAAAGAAAACGGCAGGAGAACAGTCATGGCC
>CAYQKJ010000017.1:0-9966 GCA_964418195.1 uncultured Methanosarcinales archaeon
TCTGCCATTCATCCTTTGCTTAAAAGACAAAGGTATTCTGGCAATTTTTGATAAAAAAAAAATATACGTTCCATTAAAAAACATTCACATAAAAATCCGTTTAGAATCAAATAAATAGGCAACGATGGAAAAACAGCCATGAAAAACATTGAAAAAAAGAGAATACTTGAAAAGGCAAAGCAAATCCCGCCAGTGGTGCACATAGGAAAATTTGGCATCACGCCAGAACTGTTGAACGAGATTGAAATACAATTGAAAAAGAAAAAGATTGTAAAGATAAAGATGCTGAAAAACTTCGTAGAAAACAGGGATAGGTTTGGGATGGCAGAGCAAATCGCAGCCAAAACCAATTCAGAACTCATTGACATAAGAGGGTTTGTTATTGTGCTTTACAAAAGATAAAAGAGATTAAGACAAAGAGGATAAACAAAGAGGCACTAAAAGAAGAAGAGATAAGAAATATTTAAATACCTTAAAAGAATAAAAAAATATATTAGTATAGAGAAAAGATATAAGAAAATATTATGTCTTAATGGAAAAAAACAAATAGGCTTATGAAATCATTTACAAAAAATGAGAAGAAGAGAAGAAAGTAAGAGAGAAGAAAGATAAAAAAAGAAATCATTAAAACATTATTGCGTGATCATGATGGAAGACGAGTCTGCAAAAAAGCTTCTGAAAGCCGGCTTCGTAAAGTCAAAATACAAGCCGATAGTAAAAAAGATGAATTCTAAAGATATAGAAAAACTCTCTAATGAAGAAGCAGATGAATATGCTGATCAGGAATACACAGAAGTTGAGAGATTTGTTTATGACAGAACAGATTTTCCAGCCACTGACTTGAAGCACAGATTTATCAGGCAGAGCTCACAGCTCTCAATGGAAGAAACATACTTCTGGATAATGTCCCAGCTAAAGCAGACCTGGGCATTCCACAATTTTGTCAAAGTAAAAGACTTGTTTGCTGCATCAGAACAGTCAGCAATGTTTGGAAATGCACAGCAGAGGCTGAGCATGCAGCAGGAAAAGGCTTCTCAATACTTGGCAGTGATAGGAAAAATGGTAAAGGAGCTCTTCCAGCTTGTGAGAGAATTAAGAATACTTGATGAGAGGTTAAAATATTACACAGACAGCTACAAAGGGGATAAGTCAGCAGAGATAACTCTCAAGGGAATATGGATAGACCTTGTTGAGGGAGGCACAAAAAATCCAGCTTCTGTCTATGGAATGGCGAGGGAAGTCGGCTTCACGACACTTCCAGACCTCTTCTTCGACATCACAGTGAAAAAATCAGAGGATGTTGACAAAGTTGTGGATGCTACAGCATTCAACAAGAAAGTAAAAGAGGTGCTGAAGAGAAAACTCAAGACATTTGTTTTATGGAAGGAAAACACGCATAAAGAATTGGAGACAAAGAGAAAATTCACGCTGCGCTATATGAGGCAGCACTACAATGCAATAAAGATGTATATGGAATGGGTCAAGCCTTATCTGAAGCAGATAAAGCGGATGATGTTTGACCAGCGAAAGCTGGATGATGCCAATCTTGTAAGCGCATTCGAGGGCTCTCTCATTGAAGTGGAATTCATAGCTGTGAGAAAGGTTCCTGAATTTGGAAAGTACAGGCAGTGTGTTGTTGCAACATTCAACTACAGAACCACTCCATCACTGAATTACCATGCAGAAGGCTACCAAAGAGGACCCATACATGTCGGCAGGGTGGAATGCATTTTGAGAGGCTATGTATGGGATGACAAGCAGATTGAGGCTTACACAAAATACAGGGAGGACGAGGTTTTCGATGTATTGGGCTCAATAGACGAATCACTGAAGGAAGCAATGGATGCCCTTGGAGACAGCCTGAAGGATTATCTTAGAGAATCAGGGGAAATCTTTGAAAAGCCTGCTGCTGATGAGAAAAAAGAGAGGCAGGAATCTGCGCTTGAGCCTTTCATATCAATATTCAGGGGATTCGGAGAGCTGTTTTCTGGATTTTTCGGGACTACAGTAGAGGGCTCAGGCAAGTCAGCCAAGACAAAGGTAGATAAGTTCGAAGAGGAGAAAAAGAAAAAAGCGGCAATGAGCGATTTGAACCTGCGGCTGGCTACGACTTACAAAAATTTCAAAAAAGCCCACAGCATGCTTGCATGGTAAATATTTGAAAGAAAAAGAATAATTATGATTCATAGCTTAGAAAGAAAACATTTTCAAAGCCAAGTCAAAAAAAATCATTTTTATCCTTCATTTTCACGTATAAAATAACCCTTTAGAAAAGGGTTAATCGAAAAGGAAAAGATAACCTTTTAGGAAAAGGTTAACGAAAAAGGAAGAGAGAAACTTTTAAGAAAAGTTTAATCAAAAAAGAAATAAGAATTGAAAGGAAAGAAAAAAAACAATAATGATTCATAGCTCAAGAAAAATAACGAAATAAGAATAAAAAATGTTAGGAAAAATTACAAACATTTAGTTAATATGAATGAAAAATTAACAGGAACATAAAATGATAATGGGCGAAGATTATTACAGCGCAATGGACCAGGATTATTATGAAGAGTCGCCAGAGCCTTTGCCTGTGAGAGAAGCCAAGGAAAGCGCGATTGAAAAGCCGCTCATTCCAATAAGCGAGATAGGACAGACTGTTACTGAAGGAAGGGCAGGCGGCGGCACTCTTTTGAACACCATGCAGGCTGCAATCTGGAGGGGTGCTGGAAAGATTGAACTTGCACTTCAGGCAGAGGGCGCAGAGCCATTTGTAGGAGCAGAAGCCTATGGAAAGGAAGTAAGGGAGGATATAAGGCAGCTGGCAAAAATCAATGAAGTTGAGATTCACAGCGTTCACACTCCGACATGGGTTGGAAATCTTTCAGGATATGCTGGAAAGCAGCAGGGCTTCAGCGATGAGTACAGGTCGATGCAGCTTGAAGAGGTGAAAAAGGCAATTGATTTCTCTGCAGATGTAACAGGCGGCTCTGCAATAGTTGTGCACACAGGAGAATATGAAAGGCCGATGTTTGACCAGGCATGGAACAAAGGGGAGTTCAAGCAGTATGAGGAGGAACCTGAAAAAGCACTATATCCATTAATTGACAAGAGGACAGGGCACGTGATAACAGCCATAAGAAGAAACCTTCCGATAACTATTCCAAAATGGAAAACATCAGGGCATGAGTATGTGGATTCAAAAGGCAGTCATGTGAATACAGGGGATTATATTGATTACGATGAAAACAAGGTGAGCTTTAAGGACAGGGTTCCTGACTATGACCCGAAAAACCCGAACAAGATTGTAATGGAACAGAAATCCTGGCAGTATTTTGTTGAAGAGGCAAAAAAAAGAAATGAGGAATTGGAGAGACAAAAAGGCAGAGCCTTAAAACAAGATGAAAAAATAACGCCTGAAGAGGCGCTCTATTGTGCGCTCCAAGAAGGAGAGCAGAGATTTGCAGAAGGATGGGCATTGCAATATATGGACAGATTGGATGTAGAGTTCAAAGCCGTTGAACAGCTAAAAAAACTTAGAACACATTATGAACAGCTTGAAAAAAATACCCCTAAGGAAGATTTGTGGAAATTGGCTTTAGAGGATGATACGCTTGCCAGGGTCAGCGGAGGCATGATTCCAAGAGAATACAAACTGCCCACTGAATTCATAGATAAGAGAATGAAAGAGATACAGGAATCAATCAGGTCATCTCAGGAAATGGCTGCCGGACAATTGCAGCGCGCAAAGGAAGCTGAAATTGCAAAAGAGAATGTTGTTTCCTCGTGGAAATATGCCACAGACAAATCATTGCACTCCTATGCTGAGCTCGGAATTTATGCAATGCAGAGAACAGACGAAGGAAAGAAGAGGGGAATGGTAAAAGAAGACATTTTCATTGCCCCAGAAAACCTATTCCCGGAGATGGGTTATGGAAGCCACCCTGAGGAGCTTATACAGCTTGTTCAAAATGCCAGAAAGAAAATGGTTAACTATCTGACAGAGCAATATATTGAAGACCCTTCAGGAGGAGTTGACCAGACCACAGGAAAGCCCAGGATGATTCCCAATCCGTATTACAGAGGCATAAGCAAGGAAGAGGCAGAGAAGGATGCGAAGAAACACATAAAGGCAACCTTGGATACTCAGCACCTTGGAATGTGGTTTAGGTATTTCACTCCGAAGCCAGGAGAAACAGAGGAGAATCGCTTCAAGAGATTTGAAAAATGGTATATGGAGCAGGTAGAGAAGATGGAAAAGGAAGAAATAATCGGAAATATCCACATTGTCGACGGATTTGGACGCGGGCATACACATCTTCCTGCAGGAGAGGGAATAATGCCTGTCAAGAGCGCTATTGAATACCTAAAGAAAAAAGGATGGAAAGGGGCAATGAGTTCAGAGGGCTATGGCGAACCTACAAGGCAGCTTACCCAGACATGGGCTCATTTTGGAAGCCCGATATACGCTATTGGCACACGGCTGGGCGCTCCGTTGAGAAGCTGGACAGATGTTGAGCACTCATATTTCAGCAACATGCAGTCACCGTATTTTGTATTCGGGGCATATGCACCCTCAAATGACTGGACTCTCTGGAGCGGAATTCCGCTTGAATAAATCTGAAACTTCAGCCAAAAGGCGTGAGGACAGGGATTTCTTAAGCAAAGATTTCTGCCAAATTATGCATATTGCGTAAATGAAAAAACAAATAAAAAAAATTCTGCATCAAATAAAAAAATTAATAAAGCAATCATAACTATAAGAGTGAATACAGAAATTATTGGTAGAATATATGAATTATTAACAGAAAATAGAATATTATCAATAAATTCAACTTAATCTTCAAAAAGAGGTGGTAAGATGATAAGGGTTGCAATAAACGGCTTTGGGAGAATTGGAAGGCAGGTTCTCCAGGCAGGAATTGGCGACAGAAGGATAAGGTTTGTTGCAGTAAATGATGTGACAGACACTAAAACTTTAGCGTATCTTCTCAAGTATGATTCTGTGCAGAGGGGAGAAAATAGAAGGATTAGTTTTACCAACGACGAATTCATTATTGACGGAATGAGAATCAAGGTTCTAGCAGAGAAGGAGCCTGCAAATCTTCCCTGGAAGCAATTAGGAGTTGATGTTGCTGTTGAGAGTACAGGCTTGTTCACAGACAGGGAAAGCGCGCAGAAGCATCTGACAGCAGGGGCAAAGAAAGTCCTGATAAGTGCGCCTGCAAAGAATCCTGACATCACAATAGTCAAAGGAGTTAATGACAGGATGTATAACAAAGGAGAGCACAACATAATAAGCAATGCTTCTTGCACCACAAACTGCTTGGCTCCTATGGTGAAAGTGCTGAATGATAATTTTGGAATTGAGCACGGCTTCCTGACAACAGCGCATGCCTATACTGCAGACCAGAGATTAGTAGATGCTCCACACAGGGATTTGAGAAGGGGAAGGAGCGCAGCAGTCAATATTGTGCCCACAACCACAGGAGCTGCAATCTCAGTTACCGAGGTTATTCCGGAATTGAAAGGGAAGATGGACGGCATAGCCTTGAGAGTGCCTGTGCCTGACGGCTCAATAACTGATTTTGTGTGCACAGTAAAGAGAGATGCCTCAATCGAGGAGATAAACAGCGTTTTCCAGAAAGCAGCGATGACAAGCATGAGAGGAATCATCCAATACACTGAAGAGCCGATTGTATCAGCAGACATAATCCACAATTCGCATTCATGCATCTTTGACGCTTCACTCACCAATGTTATAGACAAGAGATTAGTGAAGGTTATCGGCTGGTACGACAATGAGTGGGGCTACAGCTGCAGGATGATTGACGTCATAAAGATGCTGATATAAAACAAATTTGATTGGAATTATGCTGATTAGGATTTATTTTATTGCTTAATTTTAGTGTTGAAGACAATCATGATTCATAGAATTTTTTTTCTTTTTCTAAATGTTTATCTTTTTTTAAAGGCAGTTTTAAGAATTTTCATGGCGTTATTTATCGCTATTTCCAGAAATCTTGTTCAGCAGCATTTGTTCAGTAACATTTTTATATTCTCAACAATCTATTGCCGCTATGGGAAAAAGCGGAAAAAGCAGAGTTGGTGTTGTAAGGTGCAATTCCTACAGCCAGAAAGAGGTTTATGATGCTGTAAAAAAAGCGCTTTCTATAATGAATTTCAGATTCAAGAAGGGCATGACAGTCCTGTTAAAGCCGAATATCATATCTCCAAAAAAGCCAGAGCTTGCAGTCACAACACATCCTGCTGTTGTGGATGCTGTATGCAGAATCCTCAGAGAGAATAATTGCAAGATAGTAATTGGGGAATCAGACGGTGCAGGCACTACAAAAAAGGGCTTTGAGGTCTCAGGAATAGGAAAAGTCGCTAAAAAATATGGAGCAAAAACCATTGTTTTTGAAACAGATGCAAAAGTAAAGGTAAAAAACAGAAAAAACCTTGTGCTGAAGGAATTCTTTGTTGCAAAAACATTGAAAGATGCTGACTTGATAATCAACCTTCCAAAGCTTAAAACCCACACTCTGACAAAATACACCGGCGCTGTGAAGAATGTCTTCGGAGTTATTCCTGGAGCAACCAAAACCCTGTATCACAAAAAAGCTCCGGATGTGAATAGGTTCTCGCATCTGCTTTTAGATATTTATCAAAGTGTGAAACCTCAATTAAACATAATGGATGCAATTGTGGGAATGGAGGGGCTTGGGCCTGGCGCAGGCACTCCGAAGAAAACAGGCTACATAATCGCAAGCAGAGATGGCGTAGCGCTTGATTTTGTAGCTTCAAAGCTTGCAGGATTCGTTCCTGAAACTATTCTGACAATTGATTATGCTTTCAAGCGAGGAATCTCAAAAAAAGACGAGATTGAAATATTCGGGAAAAAAGGAAAAATCAATGATTATAAATTGAAAAGAATGATTGTTCCATACAAAAAGGCACCTGAGACGAACGACAGGCTCATGGCGTTTGGGCAGTGGGTTTTTGCCATGCTATCACCAAGGCCGGAAGTCATCAAGGAAAAATGCACTGGCTGCATGGTATGCGTAAAGCACTGCCCTGTTAATGCTATAAGCTTCAAAAAATATCCTCGGATAGACAGGAAAAAATGCATAAAATGCTTCTGCTGTGCAGAACTTTGTGCTTATGATGCCATGAAGGTAAAAGAGAATAATATAATAAAGATTCCAAAAAGCATTATCAGCTTTGTTAGAAGGGTGAGCAAATGAGTGAGCAAATGAGTGAGCAAATGAAAATAAAAACAATGGTGGAATTCCAGAATGAAATGGGCTTCAAGGGCAAAAGAGTGCTCCTAAGGGCTGACTATAATGTTCCAATAGACAAGCAGGGCAACATAACAAGTGACTCAAGAATAAGGGAATCTTTGCCGACAATAAAATATCTTCTGGAGCATGATGCAAAATTGATAATAGCAACCCACTTCGGAAGGCCTGACGGCAGGATTGTTGAAGAATTAAGAGTTGATAAGATTGCCGAGCAGCTTTCAAAACTTGTAGGAAAAAAAGTGATGAAGCTAAATGATTCAATAGGAGATGAAGTTGAAAAGGCAGTGGCAGAGATGAAGGAAGGGGAAATCATAATGCTTGAGAACATAAGATTTCATACAGAAGAGGAGAAGAATGACGCTGCATTTGCAAAAAAGCTTTCAAGATTAGCAAATGTTTTCGTGATGGATGCTTTTGGCGCATGCCACAGGGCGCATGCCTCAACAGAGGGAATAACCGGATTTCTTCCTTCATATGCCGGCTTTCTGGTTGAAAAGGAGGTTTCAGTCATGAGCAAGCTTCTTGAAAAGCCGGAAAAGCCATTTATGCTTATACTTGGCGGCTCTAAAATCTCAGACAAGATTGAAGTGATAAAAAATCTTATTGGAAAAGCAAACTGCCTGCTGATTGGAGGCGCCATGATGTTCACATTCTACAAGGCAAAGGGATTGGAAACAGGAAAATCCCTCGTTGAGCTTGACAAGGTGGATGCTGCCAAGGGGCTTCTTAAAAAATCCAGTAAGAAAATAATACTGCCAATTGACACAGTTGCAGCTGACAAGATAGAAAATAATGCAATCTCAAAAGATATTGATGTGAAGAAGATTCCCAAAGAGCTTATAGGTCTGGATATCGGTCCAAAAACCATTGAGCTTTTCGCTAAAAAGCTTGTGGATGCAAAAACCGTGCTCTGGAACGGTCCTCTTGGAATGTATGAGATTGAAAAATTCGCAAGGGGAACAGAGGAAATCGCAAAGATTGTTTCAGGGCTTAATGCAACAACAGTCATTTGCGGCGGAGACACAGCAGTTGTCTTTGAGAAACTCGGGCTGCAGCAGAAAATAACGCATCTCTCAACAGGCGGCGGGGCAAGCCTGGAATTCCTCTCAGGAAAAGAACTGCCTGGACTAAAGGCGCTGATGAAATGAAATTTAAATTTAAGAAATATTAAAGCGAAGAATTCAGGTAAGAATTAAAACCCAAGCAGGAATAAGGCAAAGAGTGCATTTTACAATTTAATTTTATTATTCAAATGAGCAAAAATATGGCGAAAACATGAAAAGACAAATTTCAAAAAGTGAATATATCAAAATAAGGAATGATGTTGGCTTCATTTTTCATCACCTTTTGTTTCAAAAGTGACGGTTTTTTAAAGAATTTAGGGGAACATTGTGGGTACAATTTATCCTAAATCCAAAGAGAAATCTCGTCTTAAAACCGAAAATAAAAAAAAATATTGGGCTTCACGTCATATAATTTGACTACAATCCTGCTTCCTGTCTAAGGATTTGAGCCTTATCGGTTCGCTCCCATGTGAACTCCGGAATCTCTCTTCCAAAGTGCCCGTAGCATGCTGTCTTTGTGTAGATTGGCCTTTTCAACTGCAGGCATTCTACCATTTCTCTTGGCTTTAATGGAAAATGCTTCCTTATCAGCTGGAGTATTTGCTCTTCAGGAATCTTGTTTGTGCCATAGCACTCAATATTTAGCGCAGTCGGCTCTGCAATTCCAATGGCATATGAGATATTTATCTGGAATTTGTCTGCTATTCCTGCAGCCACAATGTTCTTCGCAATGTATCTTGCCATATAAGTGGCTGACCTGTCCACCTTTGAAGGGTCTTTTCCAGAGAAAGCTCCTCCTCCGTGCGGAACTATACCGCCATAAGTGTCTGCAATAACCTTCCTTCCTGTCATTCCAGTATCTGCCTGCGGTCCTCCAATGACAAATTTTCCTGTGCCGTTGATAATGTATCTTGTGTTTCTTGTAAGGAGTTTTCCGCATACAGGCTTTATCACATGATTGATGACATCCCTTCTGATTCTGCTGAGAGAAACATTTGGACTGTATTGCACTGCCAAAACTATGTTGTCTATGGCTACAGGCACATCATTTTCATAAATCACGCTTATCTGCACCTTTCCGTCAGGTCTTACATATGTGAGAATCCTTTTCTTCCTGACTTCTGCAAGGCGCATGCAAAGCTTGTGAGCCAGTGCTATCGGCATTGGCATCAGCTCTTTTGTATCCCGGCATGCAAAGCCAATCATAGAGCCCTGGTCTCCAGCGCCCTGCTCATGCTCTGCTGTTTCATTAACCCCTTGCGCAATATCTTGACTTTGAGGCTGTATTGCAATCAACACTCCGACGGTGTTAAAATCAAGCCCTAGGTCAGTATCTGTATAGCCTATCTTTTTTATTGCTTCCCTTACGATAGTCGGAATTTCCACATAACAGGATGTTGTTATTTCCCCTCCAACAAGCACAAACCCCCTTGTCACATAGGTTTCGCATGCAACCCTTGCCTTCGGGTCTTTTTGAATTATGGCATCTACTATTGAGTCTGAGATTATGTCACAAATCTTGTCAGGATGCCCTTCTGTAACGCTTTCTGCAGTTAAGATTTTTCTCATAAAAAACTACCTCCACAGTACATTCATCTTTATGTTTGTTATATTTATAC
>CAYQKJ010000018.1:0-9889 GCA_964418195.1 uncultured Methanosarcinales archaeon
ATTAATTACAATTGACTTATTACAATTGAGTTGTGCTTTAAAGTTGTTTGATACAAATGTCTGGTAATGATATTGATTAATGATTTTAGGCAGGCCAGATATTAAAATTATTTTTTACATTAATCTTAGCCACTTTACAATAAAATTAACCATCACGGTATGTTTACCTTTTCCAGAATCTCTGATATTATCTTGTCAGAAGTTATTCCCTCTGCCTGTCCTTCGTAATTGACCATTATCCTATGCCTCAGCACATCAGCAGCTACATCCTTTACATATTGTGGAATCACAAATGTTTTTCTTTCAAGCAAAGCTTGGACCTTGGCAGAAATGTATATGCCTATCGATGCTCTTGGAGAAGCACCCCATTCAATGTATTTGCCCTGCTGTATTCTGTATTTCTCAGGATGCCTTGTTGCATCAACAATGTCCACAACGTATTTTTCTATCTTCTTGTCAACATACACTCTTTTTACATCAGTCTGCATCTTAATCAGCTTTTCTGGAGAGAGCACGCTCTTTAATTCAAAGCTTTCAAATTTTTGCAGAGTTATGTTTTTCTTGAGTATTAAAGATTCCTCATCGAGGGTTGGATAACTAATATTTAACTTGTAGAGAAATCTGTCCATCTGTGCTTCTGGCAATGGATAGGTTCCTAGGCTTTCCAAAGGGTTTTGCGTTGCCAGCACAAAAAAGGGCAGTGGCATGTGAAAGGTTTCATTGCCTATGGTTGCCTGTTTTTCTTGCATACATTCGAGAAGAGCAGACTGCACTTTTGGTGGAGCCCTGTTTATTTCGTCTGCAAGCACCATATTGCTGAATATCGGCCCTTTTATTACATAGAAGCCTTTTTCCTTGTCATAGGCAGTCAGTCCTATTATGTCCGTTGGAAGAAGGTCTGGAGTGAATTGTATCCTTGAAAAATTGCAGGCGGTTACTTTTGCAAGCGCCCTTATCATCAATGTTTTTGCGAGTCCGGGCACTCCTTCTATAAGCACATGCCCGTCTGACAATAAGGCTCTTATAAAGCCGTCAAGAACCTGTTCTTGTCCTACTATTATTTTTGATATTTCTTCTTTTAGTGAATTTATGAATCTTCTGTCATTTGATATAACTGTCTTTAGTTCCTGCATAGTTTTTTCCTTGTCCGTCAAATATAAATTTTTATTGTCCCACTTAAAAAGAGTAACTCTTGGCTCGATAGATTTAAATACAAAAATTAATACAAAGAATTCGTTTGGAAAAAAGAGGAAAGCATGAAAAAGGCAAAACATTTTCGCGCAGCAGAAATTAAAGAGAACATTATTGGGAATGCATTGCATAAGATAGATGTGCTGGAAAAGAATCTCTCAAAGCACCTCCCAGAAGATAATGTGATACAGCTTTCCCACATCACAAAAAAGTTCTTCTCAAGCTTTTTTGGAGTTAAATACAAGTTTACTTATGAAGAATTGTCTGCAGAACTTGCAAAGAAAAAAATTGATGACGCCTTGAAGAAACGAATATTTGACTTCTTAAATGAAATCTCACTACTAGAATTCAGCGGAATTGCTCCTTCAAGGAAGAAAATTCTTTCAGTGTCAAAAGACTTCAAAGAACTGCTTTCTGATATCAGAGCAGAGATTCGGTTAAAGGAAAAGGCTGCTCTCAAAACATTTTCAATAAAGAATATTTTAAAAACTTCTAAGACCAAGGAAAAAGCAAAGCTGACAGCATCACTATATAACATAGGTGAAAAAGGAGAATATGCAAAAATAGAAGATATACAAATGGAGGAAATATATGATTTATTATTGGCTGCTCACAAGAGTCTTGAATTAAAGAAATACAAAGAAGCTGCAGAACTCTATGAAAAAATCAATGCTGAATATGCAATGCTGCCTCGTGATTCAAAGAAAAAGATTTATGCAGAAATACTTGAATTCTATAAAAAATTTCTAAGTGCTACTGGCAGTACAATAACAGAAAAATAATGGTAGATAGAAAATAAATACTTCCTGTTAAAGCTGAGGTGTTTCTTAAAGTCAGAATATTCTTGAGTTGAAAAAACAGTTTGAAAAAAACAACTTAGGCAATGAAAGACAACTAATATAAATAAATGGATCTCCCGCCCTAAAGGGCGAGGTATCATGAGATAACTTAGTCAAGCAAAAGAGTTAATTCAACTTAATTTAAAGAACCAGAAAAAATTTAGAGAGGAAAGCAATACCCATGCCCTAAAGAACAAGGTATTCTTTATATATAATAAAAAAAATAATTAGCCTAAATAAATCTTCTTTTATTATAGCCGTATATTGCTATTGTTAAAATCAGCACTAAAGCGATTATTCCCGCTCCAATCATAAGGTTCTTGTTCAGGAAAAATGAAAATCTTGACGGCTTTTCATAAACCCGCGTTTTTTCTGTGATAAGGTATTTACAGCTTCTTATTGTGGAATCCAAAAGCTGAGTCGCTTTAGCATACTGCTGGCTTTCAATTGATTTTTTGGCTTCGTCAAGGAATTCAGTAAGCTCAAGGCATTCGGGGTTTGATGCCAGCAGGTCCTGAGTGTAGACTATTTTTGTATTGAGCTCTTTTTCACTTTCAGTTCCTAATTCAATTGAATTGACGAATATCTTATTTGTCTCACTAAACTTCGGCTTATTGACATTAGCAGTTATTATTACTTCATAAGAGCCGAAGGTCTGATACGATTCTATAATCAGATTTGTCTTTATCTCCTCTCCTTTGGCAAGTTTTTCAATCTTGTTTGTGGTAAGGGTAAGTTTCAAATTCTTGTTTTCAGAAGATGCTACAAGTTCTATGTTTTCAAGAGTAACATTTCCTGTGTTCACAATCTTTATGGGCGCAACTATTGTGTCATTCCTGTACATTGTAATCGGCTCTGGAACAATGATGTCTAAAGCATATGGAGTTTCTTTGATTTTTTCCTTTATAACTGTGGAAGAGCCGCCTCCCCCGCCACTCACAATTTGTGGAACATTGCTCTCAACCTTTTCTATATTTAGCAGGATTGTGTTGCTCTCCACAGTGGAATTGTAGGGGTCTGTTGCATTGAATTTTATTACTGCACTTCCATAGTCGCTTGGCTTAAGCTGCACTCTGCTGTTTGCAATTGTTATAGCGAGTATGCTGCTTCCAGATATTATTGAGTAGTTGTATGTTAAATTCTCATTGTCAGGATCTTTGAAGAAATGATTAAGGTAAACCCACCACGGATTCACATTCTGTGGAAAGCTCATGTTGCTTATAGCATACTCTATGCTCACACTTGTCACGATCGGAGTTTGATTTGTGTCATTAGTTGTAAGATTTAGCATGTACTGCAAGTATCTGTTGCTCGTGCCATTTATTACAGAACTGTTCTGCCCGTAATAAGTCCAATTGCTCCAGATACTCGCATCTTCTGAAGTCCTTATTCCTATGATGACCGAAGTTCCATTTGGAATTGTGGCGCTATAGTTTATTCTTGAGAAATTTATTTCAGGATAGTTTGTGTTGTATGCATTAAAGTCAAGTATCTGCGAAATGAAGAAGCCTGAAGAGTAATATGATGCATTTGTTGCAAGCCGCACTCCTGTTGTCAGATTTGTCTGGTTGAAAGTGCCGTTTGCGAATCCAGATGAGGATTCTGAATATACACCATATATGGGAGGCCGATTGATGTTCATCACAGTCACATTCCATGAATGCGTTGTTATGTTAAATGTATCATTAACTATTAAGGTTATATTGCGCAGTCCGGCAGAGTTAAAATCAGGGGTGTAAGTCCAGTTTTGCGAAGTATTTTGTAAAACAGAATCCACAAGCCATTTGTATTGGAGAGTGTCATTGTCAAAATCTTCAGAAGTGTGGTTAAACCTTATTGATTGATTTTCATACATGCTAAAATTGCTGTAAGATGGCATGTAAGATGTGATGTTTGGAACATGATTCACATGAAGCACGCTAAAGAGTATCACTTCAGAATCGCTTAGTGAATGGTTTAGAGTTTGCCTCACAGTAATATTCATAGTATGGTTTCCTACATCAGCAGAAGCTGGTGTGAAATTTATTAAGCCAATAGCAGAGAGATTGAAGTTAGGAAATGTACTGTTTATTATTGCATATACAAATTCTAAAGTGTCATTTTCTACATCTGTTGCATTCAGTTGGAGCGTAAACAAAACATCCTCATGAGCAGTCTGATTTCCAATTGCGTCAAGCACAGGAGGATTGTCAATTTCAAAGATTGTAAAGTTTATTGTTGTGCTTGTTGAGTTTTCTCCGTCTGAAACTGTTACATTTATCAGATGACTTCCAACATCACTCTTGTTTGAAGTGAATGCTATAATGCCTGAAGCTGTCAGGTTAAAGTGTGGAAATGTCGTATTTGTCTCATTTATCAGCAAGTAAGTATAGGTTAATGGATCATTATCCAGATCTGTAGTGTATGTAGTGAGGTCAAAAAGAACATTCTCATTTTCAGTAGCGTTTAACACACTAATATTAATTGTTGGCGCTGCATTTTTATCAACTGTGAGTTTGAAAGTTTGAGTGTCTGTAAGCCCTTTTGAGTCTGTCACATTCACAAGCAAGTAATAATCATTTATTTGAGCCTCTGTTGGTATAAAGTTGATTAGTGAAGTATTTTCATCATAGGAACTTAAATTGAAAAGGGTTGTATCATTTAAACCAAAAATGAGTGAATCGCCATAACCGATATCCTCATCAGTTGCATTGATGAAAAGCAGGAAAGTGTGATTTGTCTTTGCCCTCTTATTGTTTATGCTGTCAAGCACAGGAGCTGCATTGACATCCTTAACTTCAAAGTTGAATGTTGAAGAATTTGTCGCACCCCAGGAATCAGTTGCTGTTACAGTTACGCTGTGGTTTCCGACATCTGCCTGTACGAAAGAGAAACTCATCAGTCCGCTGCTTGAAATGCTGAAACTCGGGAAATTGCTTGTTGCATAGGAATAGGTTACATTGTCGCCGTCAGGATCAGTTGCATTAAGCTGCATTATGAAGCTTTCATTCTGGTATTTGCTCTGGTCAGCAATCGGTTCTAATACAGGAGCGTTGTTGGGACTTATTGTGAAACTTATCAGCTCAAAATCCTCAAGATTTGTGCTGTCCTTAACGCTTATATTGAAATAATATGTTCCTGTTTGCCCAGAAGATGGTGTAAAGTTAATAAGCCCTGTTGCAGTTGTTGAATTTGTTGTTGTTATTGTGAATAATAAAGTGTCGTTTATTGCAAATGTAAGCAAATCTCCATGGGAGGTATCGGCATCAGTTGCATTAAGCCATTTTACAAAATTGACTTCTGCTCTCGCAGACTGATTTCCTATATGGGAAAGCACAGGCGCGTCTGCCACACAGCTCACGTTCAAGGAAACATTGTTGCTCTGCGTTGCATTGTAAGAATCATTTGCAAGGAAAACAATGCTCTCCTGTCCGCACCAGTTTGCGGAAGCAGAAAAAGTGACAGTATGCGTGGTTGAATCTATGCTTATGATTATTGAAGGAGCGCCTCCAGAAGATAGTGTTGCTGTGTAAGTAATATTATCCTTGTTTGAATTTGTGCATTGGATATTGTCCAAATCATAGAAGTATTCGTCAAGATCAAAAGCATCTGTAATGCTTGAATCTTCCTCCCATGAATAATTGCTTATTGTTTTATTGAACACAGGCGCTCTGTTCACATTGCTCACATTTGCATTCCAATAATGGAAGTCAGTAAGCCCTGCAATATCCTGAACTACAACGGTTATATTATGATAACCTGCACTGCAGAAGTCAGGATAATAATCAAAGTTTGTCTGATTAGTTAAATTTAACTGCCCGTCTAAATACCAGAATGATGAAAGACTGTCTCCATAGATTATATCTGGGTCGCTTGCAGTATAATTGAACATGAAGCCCAGGCTATAATTTTCAGCCACACTTGGAGCGCTTTCTAAAGGATACCAAGAGGTTATATTTGGGGCATCATTTACATTCAGTACAGTATAGGTTGGTTCTTTCAAATCCTCCAGTCCGCCGGTATTGATGTTATATACAGCAATCTGAACTATATGAGGGCCGACTTGATCATTTGTTGGAGTGAAGTTTATTTTTCCGGTTGTCTTATTAATTGTGATTATGCTCTTGAATAGAGGATTATCTACTGTTGTTGTGAAGTTGATGCTTACATTGCTTGGATTTGTGACATTTACATAAATCACAGTCTCGTTTCCTTGGTATGTGACAACATCAGGGGGCGACGGCTCAAAGCATACGTCTCCAGTGCATACAAATCCATAGCCAGTTATTGGAAGTCTTCCTTCAAGTAGAAATGGAAGTATTTTTGGGACGAGGAATGAAAATGCAATAAGCAGCAAAAGCAGAATTGTCCTGTTGAAGTGCCTTGAATGCAGTCCGAATATGTTTCTCTTTGCTGAGTGAAATCCAGAATGATAATCCGTTAGCTTCTTTCTGATGACTTTTCCGCCTATGTTTTTATGGTGCAGCTCAGCATCCAGTCTTCTATAGAAGTTAATTATTTTTAGATGAACGTTCTCCTTCTCTTCAACAGGCAGACTATTATAAATGGCAATTATTCTTTCATAGTCGGCCATTGCATTTTTTATTCTTCCGCTATTGAGAGCATATTCAGCATTGAACAAAAGGGTGTTTATGTTGTTTAGTTTTTGAGCTATTGCTCTTTTTTCATCTGCTTCTGTTGAAAATGGTTTGAATAGTTTGTTTATTATTCTTGTGAGAGGATTTTTTGTCGGTATTGCCTTAGAACCCTGAACAAATGGTTCTCTCCTTTGCTGTTTTGTTTCCTCTCTCTTTTCAATTTTTTCTTTTTCCCTAATCTCAGCCAGTTCTTTTGTCAAAGCAATTATTATTGTTCTTGCCTGATGCACCATTTTTGCAAGCTCATGCTTTTCTATTCTAAATCTGCTGAATTCCATGCGCTCTATCTTGCTGAAGAAACTAACAAGAAGTATCTTCATGTTCTTGTCCAAGGCTGTCTTCTTTATCTCATCAGCAAACTCTGTGCTGGTGAATTCGTATTTTAAGGCAAACATTTCCTTGAAGAATACTCTAACTATGAAAGAGAGCTCTTTGGCAGAGTCTGAAATTGGCTTCTTTTTTATAGATTTTAACAGGGCTTCAAGCCTTAAAAGCGCTTTATATTTTATCTGTTCCTCTTCAGGCATTTCTTTTTGTTTTTTCTTCATTTTAGCAAAAAACCTTGAAATTCTAGTTCTTAGTTTATGCCCAATACGCCTTAAATTGGATATTACGGTTTTATTAGAGAATATTATTATCAAAAATGACAGTATTGCTATTATCAAAACCAGATTTCTCGTTCTTTTTGTGAATACTGCAGGCATCTCTATGTAACTGCATGGCTGACACGGCCCGCCACAATCAGTTCTTTCTTCACCCTGGTTCTTTATGCCGTCAGAGCATGTGGGACAAGGCAAACACGGACCTCCGCAATCAACACCCTCCTCACCCTGATTTTTAATTAAATCATAACAGGTGGGACAAGGCAAACACGGACCTCCGCAATCAACACCCTCTTCATCCTCATTCTTGATAAGGTCATGGCATGAGGGAACATACCAGCAGGTCTTGAATTCCTGCGGTTTAGTCCTGTTATCTTCGCAAAAGTTTATGTCAAAGCACTTTCTTACGCTTATGTTGGTATACAAGCAGGGTCCAAAGCCAGTGCAGCTCCAGTTCGAAACACATGGTTCAACCCCAGGATATGCGCCTGACTGTGTAGCCGGAGGAGGAGGCGGCACATGTATAACAATAAGCTGAACTTCATTGCTCTCTGCGCTAAGATTGAAAGGGTCATAAGCGTAAAATATGACAGTCCTGTTGCCATGCCAGTATCTTCTGGGTGTTAAAGAAACTATGCTGACATTTATATCAACAGCTATGTCTTGAACAGGAGTGTTATCATATCTCAGTACTTGTTCGTCTGGGTCTGTGAAATAATCATTTAAATCAAGTCCTGTCAGCATCGCATTCTCAAGCCATGTCTGGTTTGGAATCAAGCTTACCAGTATGGGCGCTCTGTTGGTAATGGTAAAATTGTCTAATTTCTCAACTATGCCCAGTTCCCTGCTTTCTGCATTGCATGATGCTTTCCAATAAAATGTGCCTGCGCTGTTGAAGCTCCTGTTGTATTCATAATAAAGTGAAAGGGGATTAAAGCTCATATTTAGCGGAGTTGTGAAATTTCCTGTAAGATTGAAGCTTATTTCACAAAAGATGTCTGTGCCGTTCAGCACAAACTGATCAGCTGTTGTGAAATTGGCATAGAATTTTACGTCTTGTCTTATGTATCTTGTATAATTATCTGTATCATCAAATATCTTAACTAGTGCTGAAGTGTTCTCTGCTGCATAATATCTTGTTGACAGTCCGCTTCCAAAATCAGCAACGCTGAATGTAAGGTTACCATCTTCATAACTGATAAGCCTGCACACTGTTGTCGGACATTCTTCGCTGTTCCACATAATCCTGGGGGCTATATAGATGAGATTATATAAAGTAAGAATTGCAGGTTTGTTTAAGCATCTCTCAACGCCTATTTTTATGCTTATGTTATTTTTTGAAACATTTACATTTGCATCTAGATCAGCATTGTCAAAATTGACATAAAGGTCTGAAAAGTTTATAAGCCCAAGATTCGGCTTGCCTATCGTCGCATTTGGAATTCTCACCCATGAAGAAAAAAGTGAGAAATTTGTTGTCATATTGTTCATATAATTATTCCAGATTGGCGGTTCGTCAACATTGTTTATTGTTAAAAAAAAGCTTGAAGCAGTTGATTCTGTACACTCTGTTGTGGCAGCTGCTGTTAATGTGTAAATGCAGTTTCCATCTGAAACTGGTGTAGTGTCCCAAGAGACATTATAAATAGTATCACCGTCATTTGAATCTAAGCCTATGTAGGTAAGATGACCTCCTTCTGGAGCATACCTGAAAGTCACGTTTTTCACAAATTCATTTCCAGCAGGGTTTATAGCTGATGCCATAATAGTTTCTGTGCCGTTTAAGATTTCCCAGTTTTTAGGATGAATAAAAAGAGTTGAGGAAGGCTTGCCAACGCAAAGTTTGATTATGCTTGTGGTGGTTGCCTGAGCAGTCACCATCTCTTTTGGAATTGAGGTGTAAATGCTCCAAAAATTAAAGATAGAGATAACTGCAAAGAAAAGAGCGAAGACAAATAGCACGTTGTTTGAAATTAAATTCTTATTCTGCTTATCTTCAAACTCCCTATTTTTTTCTGCTCTTCCTTCTTCAAAATTATTCTGTTGCATCTGTTCTATTCCTCTCTTGGCACTTTCTGGTTTTTGGTTGTAGTGTGCTTCATTGGTTTTTTATAATCATGAGATTCAGTTTCAGATTCAGAATCGTAATGGTGCTTATATTTCAGAATTAGATTTCTTATTGCTTCACGAGCGAGCTCTGTCTGACTTGAAAAAATGCCTTTCTCTATTAATTCTTCTATATCTTTTCTAAGCTGCTCACCGACTCTTATATGAATGAGTTCGCCTTTTTTTGCATCAGTTTTAATATCAGATTTGCCAGGCATCTAAAAGCCATTATATCATTTTGATATATAAATGTTTCTATTTTGTATACTAGTATTTATTCTTATAAGTCCAGAATATCTCGCTAAAACAGAAGAAATGAACTGCTTGATATATCATTTTGATATATCATTTTGATATATTATTAGAATTCATAAAAACAAAAAGCGCGCCTGGGTTGCTTTGAACTAATCCTTTGCGAAAGCATTAATGGAAAGTAAGGCTTTGCAAAAGCCTTAAGGTAAAGCACCAATCCTTTGCGAAAGCATTGATGGAAAGCACTTAAGTGGGGCATAAC
>CAYQKJ010000019.1:0-9464 GCA_964418195.1 uncultured Methanosarcinales archaeon
AAGTTTTTTAACAGGATTTTCAAAAAGAAAAATTTTCAACAAGAATTTCTGTAAATGCTTTAATATATTAAGTTCTCTAAATGCTGTTAGTGAATCGTTGCTTTAAGCAAACGCTGTAACTGCAATAGAAATTATGAATGTTAGATAGAGCAGCAGCAATCCAATGCCTTCTTTCCAGCTTATCTCTTTTTTGTTGAGGAAAAGTATTGCGATAAAAACAGAGGTTATCATGAAAGACATTCCACTCATAAACATTTTTATATTGAGCAATATCGGGCTTATTAGCGCTGCAATTCCGAGAATTAGGGAAATATTCACAACAACACTGCCAAGGATATCTCCAAAGCCAATTTCCTTATGCCCCTTTATTACAGACCTTGTCTCCATGGTCAGCTCAGGTAGGGTTGTGCCTATTGCGACAAAAGTCAGCCCTATCAAGTATGCAGGAAAATTCAGTAATGTAGCTAATTTTACTGCAGAAGCAACAAGGTATTTAGCACTTAAAAGTATGAAAGGAACTGCCAATACAAATATTATCATGTCTCTATATATCTGTTTAAATAAAATATCACTCTTTATCTTTCCCCTGCGCTTTTCTTCCTTCCAGAGCCTTGAAAGATAGACTGCGAAACCGCAAAGCATGATGAAGCCGTCAATTCTTGAAAATACCCCATCAATTCCCAAAAACATTGGAAGCAAAATTAAGAGCATTATTGGCAGCATTGTTTTTTGCATCAGTTTGCCCTTCACTTTTATGTGCCTTCCAACTATTGCCATAACTCCAAGAACTACTGTTACATCAAGGATGTTTGCACCTATCAGGTCTCCCAAGACAAGCTGGCTTGTTGCCATTAGCTGAATGGAGCGGGCTGCCAGCGAGCCTATGATGGCTGTTGTCAATTCAGGAATAGATGTGCCTATTGAAGCAGTGACTAAGCCAATGAAGTATTCAGAAAATCCAATCTTCTTTGCAAACCTGCTCACAGCTCCTATGGCATAGTCAGCTGACTTCACAAGAACTACTATGCTCACGATTGCAATTAAAATCTCTCTTAATAACTCTACATTCAGCATTGGGCATCACAAATTTTTAATTTTATTTGTTGCCATGTATTATGCATTTAATATGTTTTTGATTTTAGTTTGCATTTTACTTGTATTTTGCATTTCAATTGCATTTTAGCTGTTTTTATTCTAATTATTCCCATTCTAATTATTTTTTAATTTGTTCAAAATTATTTATTCAGATAATTCTTATTCTGACGATTTTTTATTTGAGCAATTTATTTTCTAATTTAGTTTTGGTTATAGCTCTTATGAAGAGTTTTATGAGTTCTCCAACTAATATTAGCATTGCTGAACTTCCTATGATGATAAGCCAGTCGTTTAATGTTAAAGGAACAATCTCAAAGATTGAGTTTAATTTGCTGTAAATGAGTATCAATTGGAATGCTATCGAAACCATTATTGAATATATCAGATACTTGTTTGAGAAAATTCCTGTCTTGAACAGTGATCTGTCAGCAGACCTGCAGTTAAGCACATTGAACATCTGAAGCATTACCATCGTTGTGAAAGCCATTGTCCTTGCATATCGCAGATTAGGTAGATACATGTTGAATATCCACAGAGTGCTCACCATCATAAAAATGCCTATTATTAGCATTATTATAAAATCATGTGAACTAATTATGTTCTCTTTTGGATTTCGGGGCTTTCTCTTCATTATTTCCTCGTCTGGCGGGTCTATGCCCAAAGCAAGTGCAGGCAGTCCGTCTGTTGCAAGATTTATCCAAAGTATCTGTATTGCTATGAGCGGAAGTGGAAGATTCAGTAGGATTGCAACAAAGATTGTGAGCACCTCTCCTAAATTGCTGGATAGCAGATACCTCACAAACTTTTTGATGTTGTCATAGATTATTCTTCCCTCTTCAACAGCATTGACTATGGATGCAAAGTTATCATCAGTAAGCACCATGTCAGAAGCCTCTTTTGCAACATCAGTGCCTGTTATGCCCATTGCAATTCCGATATCTGCCTTTTTCAGCGCAGGAGCATCATTGACGCCATCTCCAGTCATTCCAACTATGTATCCCTTTTTCCTTAGCGCGTCTATTATCCTGAGTTTGTGCTCTGGGCTGACTCTGGCATATATGGCTATGTCTTCAACGGCATTATCCAAATTCTCAATCTTGTCAAGCTCCTCTCCAGTAATCGCCTTGCCTTCTATGCCAAGCTCTTTTGCAATTGCCACTGCAGTTGTCTTATGATCTCCTGTTATCATCACAACTTTGATTGAAGCATCTCTGCATTTCTGAATTGCTTCCTTCACTTCCTTTCTTGGAGTGTCTATCATTGCCTGAAGCCCTATGAAAACAAGGTCTGTTTCAATACTCTTCTCAGATTTTTCTTTTAATGCTTTTTCATCGATTTCCTTGAATGCAAATCCAAGAACTCTGAGCGCCTCTAAAGCGAATCGCTCGTTTATCTCCAAGATTCTTTTTCTTTCTTTATCATTCAATTTTATGATTTTTCCATTAACGAGAATCCTGTTGCATCTGCGTATAACAATGTCAGGAGCTCCCTTTACATAGGCAACGAGTTTTTTTCTAACAGTTTTTTTGCTATCCTGTATAGAATGAATTGTTGTCATAAGCTTTCTATTAGAATCAAAAGGTATTTCATCCACTCTGGGAAATTCCTTCTCCAGTTGCGGCTTTTCAATTCCATATTTTTTTGCAGAGACAAGCAGAGCTATTTCAGTGGGGTCACCGCTAATGCTCTCACCAATTGAGGAATCATTGCATAATGCTCCTATTTCTAGCAGCTGCAAAAGCCCCTTTGTCTTTTCAGAAAACTTTCCCTCTGTAGAATAGCCCTCGCCGCTTACTTCAACAAACTTGTTATCTACAAATATTTTCTTGACAGTCATCTCATTGCAGGTGAGAGTTCCTGTCTTGTCTGAACATATGACTGTAACGCAGCCAAGTGTCTCAACAGCAGGCAGTTTTCTTATGAGTGCATGGCGCTTTATCATCCTCTGCACTCCCACAGCCAGAGAAATAGTGACGACAGCAGGAAGCCCTTCAGGAAGTGCTGCTACTGCCAGAGAAACCGCAGTTATGAACATGTCGATAAATGATTTTTGTTTGAAGACAGAAAGCTCAAAATTCTTTAGCAGTTCCAGAATGTGGGGATCTTTCATTATTTGTGATAAGAAAACTATAAAGCAAATTATTATCACAAGATAGCCCAGAAACACCCCCAATTTCTTTAGTCTTTTTTGCAGAGGAGTTAGTTCGTTCGCTTCAGAGGTTACTATTCTTGCAATCTTCCCAATCTCAGAAAGCATGCCTGTTGCAGTTACAACTGCCTTCCCCCTTCCTTTGGTTATGGTTGTGGCAGAAAACACCATATTGCTTCTGTCTGCAAGAATTTTTGTCTTATCCAGTTTTTCAGTGCCCTTCTGAACAGGAGTTGATTCTCCGGTCAAGGAAGCTTCTTGGCTTTCAAGGTTTATCGCCTCAAGAAGCCTGGCGTCTGCTGGCACTATCATTCCAGTTTCTAAAATTATGATGTCTCCTAGCACGAGCTCAGAAGCATCTATTTCAAACCTTTTGCCTTCTCTTAAAACTGTTGCTTTTTGGCTTGCAAGTTTTCGCAAGGCTTCGATTGAGCGCTCTGCGTTGTATTCCTGTACAAATCCGAGAATTGCATTCAATACGAGTATTATTAAAATGACTATGGCATCGACATACTCACCTATTAATGCAGAAATTAATACTGCGATTATAAGAATAATTATTATAAAATCCTTGAACTGACTTAGAAATATCTTCAGAGGATTTATCTTCTTTTCCTGTTTAAGTATATTAGGGCCGAAATGCTGCAGTCTTGACCTTGCTTCTGCTTCAGATAATCCGTTCAAAGAACTTTTTAAGGATTCCAGAGTCTCTTTTACATTCTGAGCATAATAGAAATTTTCCACGCTATCCCTCTTTTTTATAAAACATTGTAACCTGGGATATAAAAGTTTTCCTATTGCAAATGACAGTTGGTGCAATTTATGTAAAAAATGCAAAAATTATATAAACGCATTGCTAAAAATAATATTATAAAAATTAGTGATAAAAATCAGTAATAAAAAGGAAAATAAAAATACTAAGAAAAAAGAGTGCTAATATAAAAAGAATAAATATATAAAAAACAGAAACGTGATGCTTTTGAAAACCAAAATAAGCGCAATCCTTCTTGTGCTTCTTTGCACTGTTTTTACTTCAATAGGGCAGGTGCTTTTCAAGACGGGCTCAAAAAACCTTGCTCTTAATCTGCATCTTTTAATAACGAATTATCCGCTCATCTTGGGATTGCTTTCCTATGCCATCGGTGCCTTCATCCTGATAGTTGCTCTGAAGAAGGGAGAACTTTCAGTTCTTTATCCTTTTATCTCCATGAGCTTTGTGTGGGTAAGTTTTCTCTCAGTAAAATACCTTTCAGAGCATATGAGCGCATTTAAATGGGCGGGCATCTTTGTGATATTTTTGGGAATCAGCTGCATAGGTTTTGGCAGTAAGAGCAGAGAAGAAAAAAGCAAGATAAAAAGAAGGGCAGATAAAAAAAGGAATAATAAAAATAAATGGACGAAAAAGAATTGATGAAAAAGGAAAATTAGCATATGTAAGTATAATAATCAGAAACAATGGATAAAAAATAAGGAGAGCACAAGATGATAATTGTAGGCATTTTACTGGTTGTTTTGGCAACGCTGATAGGTGCTTCCGGCTCGCTTCTCTTGAAGAAGGGCTCTGGGACCGCCTCATTCAATATCATGCAGATATTAAGAAACAAATATCTTGTTTTGGGCTTGCTGCTGTATGGATTATCGATAATTCCCTTCATAATCGGGCTGAAGTTCGGTCCCCTTTCAATGCTGTATCCCTTTACTTCACTGTCTTATATTTGGGTTTCCCTGCTTTCAATGAAATATCTTAATGAGAAGATGAATCTTTTAAAGTGGCTTGGCGTGCTTTTTATATTAACCGGCGTCAGCTTAATAAGTGGGGGATGAATAATAAAATAGAAGCATAATAAATATGCAGGATTGTGGGATAAAAATAAATAATAAAAAATATAAAGAGAATAAAAATCAAATAGCAAAAGTCAGCCAGAAAAATATCCAGTCAATGTTTAGCCAATGGAAAAATGGATAAAATGCACAAAAGATTTCATGCAAGAAAGCGGATAGATGCACAAAACCAAATATTTGTAATTTCCCTTGGTGGCTCCATAATCGTTCCTGAGGAGATTGATGTGAAATTTCTGAACGAATTTAAAAATATAATATTAAAGCATATCAGATTAGGGAAAAAGTTCATAATCATTGCAGGTGGAGGCAGAACTGCAAGAATCTATATGAATGCTGCTGAAAAAATAGTTAAACTAAATGATGAAGACAAGGACTGGCTTGGAATTCATGCAACAAGATTAAATGCTCATCTCTTATTGACAATTTTTAAGAAATATGCATACCCAAAAGTCATCAAGAACTTGAATGAAAGATTAAAATTCAGAAACAAAATTTTTGTAGCAGCAGGCTATCAGCCTGGCTGCAGCACTGATTATGATGCTGTGCTTCTGGCAAAAAATTTCAGCGTGAAAAAAATAATAAACATCAGCAACATAGATTATGTCTATGATAAAGACCCTAAAAAGTTTAAAGATGCAAAGCTGATTAAAGAAATTTCCTGGAAAAATTTCAGGAAGATTGTCGGCAATAAGTGGGACCCTGGCTTAAATGTGCCATTTGACCCTGTTGCCAGCAGAGTTGCTCAGAGGCTTAAGATGAGGGTTTTCATAATAGGCAAGGAGTTGAAGAATTTCAATGCTCTTCTAAATGGAAGGGATTTCAAAGGCACTGTAATTTATTGAAGAAATAAGCAAGTAATAAAGTGCTGGTGTTCTTCTATAAAAAAATACGTTGACATAAAATAAAAAAATATTATTAAGAAATATTAGAAATTTAAGAAATGATTATTGGAAATTTAAGAGATATTAGAAATCATCAAAGCTTTATTTATTTCTTATCAAAACGACAATATAAAATTTCAACGACTATTAACAATTATTAAAATTATTAGAAATTTAGAATATCCTAAGCCCTGAGTCCTGCAACTTCAATAGCTTTTCCCATTCAGTATCTACAAATTTTTGAATTTCTGCAATCTCGCCTTGCTCAAGATGCTCAAATCTGTTTTGCATCTGTAAGTAATCGTCAACTGGAATTGATTTTACAGGCTGCTTTGTAATCTTTAGAACGCCATTTTCTATCTCATAAAGAGGAGTTATCTTTGTATTAAATGCTGTTCTCGCTATTTTTATTGTCTGCTCGCTTGAGAACTTCCAGCCAGTTGGGCATGGCGAAAATACCTGCACATAGCTGACTCCTGGCTTTGTAAAGGCTTTCTTTACTTTTTGGAAGAAGTCCTGCAGTTCTGAAATATTTGCTGTTGCGACATAGGAATTATGGGCTGCCATTATAAACGGCATATTCTTTACAGATTGCTGCTTGCCGTGAATTTTTGTTCCAAACGGGCTTGTTGTTGTAGAAGCGAATTTAGGAGTTGCTCCGCTTCTTTGAATTCCTGTGTTCATATAGGCTTCATTGTCATAGCAGACATAAGTGAATTTATTGCCCCTCTCTGCTGCACCGCTTAATGACTGAAGCCCGATGTCAAAAGTGCCCCCATCTCCGCCAAGCACCAGAATATTTGTTTCAGTCCTCTTTCCAATTTTTTTTAGAGCAGCATCAATTCCAGAAGCCACAGCAGAGGCATTTTCAAAAGCAGAATGTATCCATGGAAGTTTCCAGGCACTCTGTGGATATGGCGAGCTGACGACTTCCAGGCAGCCTGTTGCGCTCACAACAATTGAATTGCGGCCTGCTGCTTTTAGGGCGTATCGCGCTATTATTGCTGCTCCGCAACCTGCGCATGCCCTGTGCCCTGATGCAAAAAATTCCTCTTCAGGCATTCCCATGATCATTCTGACCAACTTTTTTCATGTATGATTATTTCATCTGTGTTTATTATTTTATCAATAATAATGATTTTTGAAATATTTTTTATTCGTAATTTATGTTACTTGTTTTATTGGCTGCATTTATAAAATCCATTTCTCACTTAATTCATTTTTTTCTGAAAGCTCAAACATTTCTTTTATATCCTGCGGCGTGATATCCTTTCCTCCAAGCCCTGCTATGAAGCCGTTTATCCTAATTGCCCCCTTGCAGACAGCTTTCATTTCAGTGTAAAGAGCCCCGTAGTTGCCTAATGATGTGTTTCTGTCAAGAACAGCTAATGCCTTGAGTTTTTCAGAAACTTTCAGCAATTCCTTTTCTGGGAAGGGTCTGAATGCCCTTATTTTTATCATCCCATATTTCTTTCCCTGTTTTCTCATCTCATCAATTATTGTTCTAATTGTTCCACAGACAGAACCCATTGCAACAATTGCATATTCTGCGTCTTCCGTCTTGTAGGTTTCTACAAGTCCGTCTCCATAGCTTCTTCCAAAGCTTTTCTTGAAATCAGTATGTACTTTCTTTATTATTTGAATTGACTGCTGCATTGCATCCTGCTGCATCTTCTTGAAGCCCATGAATGTGTCAGGATATGCTATTGGCCCAAAACTCATCGGCTTTTTAGGTTCTAATTTGTAAATTGGTTTGTAGTTTGGAAGGAACTTGTCAATTTTTTTCTGCTCTGGAATTTCAACTGGTTCAAAGACGTGCGATAAAGTAAAGCCGTCAAGGCATACCATTGCTGGCAATAACACTTTTTTATCCTCTGCAATCTTGTATGCCATTATCACTGTGTCAAATGCCTCCTGAGCACTCTCAACATAAAACTGCAGCCAGCCGGAATCTCTTTCAGAAATTGAGTCCTGCTGGTCATTCCATATATTAATCGGCGCGCTTAATGTTCTGTTGGCAACAGCCATCACAACTGGCAGTCTCATTCCAGAGGTAATAAACAGGACTTCATGCATTAATGCAAGCCCTTGGGATGAAGTAGCTGTAAAAACCCTTACTCCAATTGCAGATGCTCCTAATGCAGCGCTTATCGCACTGTGCTCTGACTCGACAGGTATCATCTCTGAATCGAGTTCAGCGTCATTTATCATTGAGGCAAGTTTTTCCACTATGTGAGTTTGAGGAGTTATTGGATACATTGGAATGACTGCTGGCCCGCACATTTTCACAGCAGTTGCTACAGCGTCGCTTGCTTCCATTACCTTTTTCATTTTGCTTTTCTGACAACTCATTATTAATTTAATGCATTGGCACTATTTTTCTGTTCATTTCTTTTTCTTTTTTCCTTTCTGTGCTTTTATTTTTCCAACGCTAGTCTCTTCTGAAATCCAGTCAAGATACTCTTCGCTGCCCTGCTCTACATTAAAGCTTATTATGCATGGCACCTCGTAAGAATGCATTGTCTTGGCTGCTTTTTCAACTTTAGGATATTGACTTTTGATTGTTTTTGCTATCAGCACAAATTCCTCTGTCTTGTCTATTTCGCCCTTCCACCAGAACATGCTGCTGATGGGAAATATGTTTGTGCATGCTACAAGTCTTTTTAGCAGAAGGAATTCAGCTATCTTCTCTGCCTCGTCCCTGTCTCTGCAAGTTATATAAATTACACAATGCTCCTGGTTTTTTTCCATTCCTCTATCTCACCGCTCCTTTTTCTTCTCTGGCGCAGGAGCATAATCTGGTTTGGGATTTCGCCTATTTCATCCTCCTTGAGCGTTATTTCTGCTCCTTTTTGTGAAGTTATTATCTCTATTGTTCTTTTGAACTTGTCATAATTAAGCCTTAACACTCCTCCGAATTCAGGAGCGTATTTCGCAGTCAATCTGTTTGAAAAGCGCACTACGAGTTTTTCAAAGTCCTTTTCTTCTTTTGCCAGATCCTGTAAGAAAGAAATGTCTTGCTTTGAATCTCTCTTAAGTTTTTCTAATTCCTCTTTTTTCATTTTCTTCACCAGCTTGTTTACTCTTTATCTATTTTTCTTCTTTCACCATTTTTATGATTTTTAATGGGCACTCTGCTGCGCAGATGCCGCATCCCTTGCAGAATTCATAATTGATTTTTATTTTGGGGGAAATTGCATTTTCAGGGCAGAACGCCCAGCAGATTCCGCACTTGGTGCATTTTTTAGTATCTATGACTGGCTTAAGGGTGCGCCAGTCTCCTGTCTTGTTTTTCACAGTGGAGCCTGGTTCTTCTATAACTGCGCCTATTGTGAGCTTGACTTTGCACTTTTCCTTGTCTGAATTTCTGCTTTTTTTTATTACTCTCATTTTATGCTCTCATTTTAAAATTCTGAATGAGTTAAAATAATGAATGCACATAAATAAATATCTTTGGGCTAAAGCCCAAAGTACAATAAAATGCAAAGCATTTTATG
>CAYQKJ010000020.1:0-1197 GCA_964418195.1 uncultured Methanosarcinales archaeon
ATTTGATACTATTAATAATTTGATACTATTAATAATTTGATACTATTAATAATTTGATACTATTAATATTCATACTAATGATTGCAGATTATAGTTTAAACATCAGAAAAGAATAAAAACAGCATATTTAACAGCATGTTTTAGCCTATTATTGAAAGGTGATTTTATGGCAAGCATAATTGAAAAACCCTTTGCAATACTCGCAAATCCCGAAGGCAAGGCGTGGGATTTCACCAACAGAGTTTATGCAAAATTGAAAGAGAAAGAAGGAAGAGGGCTGGAAAGCGAGATAAAAATGATAGAAGTTAAAATGGCTCATTTCAGGGATGGAGAGCTCAAGCTGAAGATAACTGAGAATGTAAGAGACAAGATTTGCTTCTATATTCATGACTGTTCTTTAAAGCCGGCTGAATGGTTCGCACAGCTACCGCTTGTAAATTTTGCATTGAAGTATGCATCAGCATTTGAAATCATTGATGTTGTGCCCTACATGCTCTTCAGCAGGCAGGACAGAAAAGATGAATCAAGAGTTGCAATAAGTGCGAAGGTGGTCGCTGATATGATTAGCGCTTATGCAAATAGAGTCATCACTCTGGACCTGCACGCTCCCCAAATACAGGGCTTTTACAGCATACCTTTGGACAACCTTTACAGTTCTCTATATGCAGCAAGGCATATTTTCAGCAAGCACCCCGAACTGCTCAAGGAAGAGCTTTCAATCATGAGCCCGGATGCAGGTGGAGTTCCAAGAGCACGGCAGTTCATAGATGATATAATGAAAAAATACAACAAAGATGCAAGGCTGGTTACAGGCTATAAATACAGGCCAAAGGCAGGGGAAATCGGAGACTACAGACTTTTGGGAGAGGTAAAAGAGCAGAATGTGCTTGTGGTAGATGACATCTTGGATTCCGGAGGCACGCTTATAAGGGCGAGCAAAACACTAAAAGATGCAGGAGCAAAAGACATCTATGCTTATGTAACACACGGAATATTCACAGAAGGATTTGAGAAGTTGAAACCGTATTTTAAAAAAGTGTTTGTTAGCAACAGCAGAAATGTTTTTTTTGATGACAATCAATTTGAACTTATAGACCTCTCAGACCTCTTTGCAGAAGCAATCTACAGAACAGCAAAGGGAATGTCATTGAGTGCGTTATTTGAGGGACAGTTATGAATGCTTGAGGGACAGTTATG
>CAYQKJ010000020.1:1297-9111 GCA_964418195.1 uncultured Methanosarcinales archaeon
TTGAGGGACAGTTATGAATGCTTGAGGGACAGTTATGGATGAATGCATATTTTGCAAAATCTACAAGGAAAAGATTGGTATCATCTATGAGAACAAATATTTCTATGCTCAGTTTGACAAATTTCCAGTGTCTCCAGGGCATGCTGAAATAATACCAAAAAGGCATACTGCTTCCCTCTTGGAATTGACGGCAGAAGAATGGAAGAACTTACAGCCTGCCCTTGAAGATGTTATAAACATAATTGAGAAAACAGATTTTAAGGATTTGTATCAAAAATTTTTGCAGAATCCTGTAAATGAAATATCTGAGTCTTTTTGCAGCAAAATGTTAGAGCATATCGGCTTAGGAAAAAAGCCAGACGGCTACAATATAGGCGTAAATGAGGGAGAAGCAGCAGGAAGAACAATAGAGCATCTGCATATTCACATAATTCCAAGATATTTCGGCGATGTTGAGGATTATGCTGGCGGCATAAGGCGTATAATCCCATGCATGGGAGAATACAGAAAATACAAAAAATAAAATAACATTAAGAGTGCGTCAATAATCTTCTTGCTTTAAAGTTATAAGTATCAATAAATTATGGGCATTAGTAAACTATTTAAATAACGCCCAAATTCTCTGAATAAAAATATTTTAATTAAGTGGTTTATATTTTAATTAAGCGGTTTAAGATAAAATTTAAGATAACATGATATTTTAAAGGAGGTCTTAAAATGGTGGAATTCAAACTTGTGATTGCTGATCCAAAAACAGGAAAGAGCTACAAGCATGAAGTAAAAGGAACTGAAGCCTCAAAACTCGTTGGAATGAAGCTTGGTGAAAAGCTCAATGGAGATTTAATCGGACTTGCTGGCTATGAGTTTGAGATTACCGGCGGCTCTGACTACTGCGGCTTTCCAATGAGAAAGGACCTTGACGGCATAGACAGGAAAAAGATTTACACTGTGAAAAGCGTCGGCATCAAGAAAGTAAAGAAGGGCGAACGCTTGAGAAAGATGGTTTGTGGAAACACGATACATGCAAGAATCTCACAGGTAAACCTGAAAATCCTGAAATACGGAAAGAGTCCTCTTGCAGGAGCAGAAGGCAAAGAGGAAAAGAAGGAAGAGAAAAAGACAGAGAGCAAGGAGGAAAAGAAAGGAGAAGTGAAAGCAGAGAAGAAGGAAGAAAAGAAAGAGGAAAAGAAGACAGAAATCAAGGAAGAACATAAAGAGGAAAAGAAGAATAAAGAAAATCAATTGGGCTGATTGGCACAAAAATAAAGAATCAACAACCAATTACAAATATTAACAAATGGGCAATAAAGAAAAAAGATTAACAATGGATTAATGGTTCAAAATAATAGTTCAAAATACCTAATCTGGTTTAAAATAAACAATTTAACATCACTCATTTAAAATCACAAAATGGCGAGAAAGAAAAAAAGCGAGGCAGAGAAAGCTGAATTGCAGGCAGAACCATCTGTAGAACACATTGCAGCAAAGCCAAAAAAAGAGAGAAAGAAAAGAGAGAGCGCAAAAAAAGCTAAGCATGCTGAGAGCAAACCTGCTGAGAAAGCAGCAGAAAAGATTGAAGAAAAGCCGCAAGCAAAGCAAGAGCAAAAAATAGAAAAGCCAGAAGTCAAGCTTATACCAAAGCCTGAAGTAAAACTTATACCAAAAAAAGATGAACCCATACAGCCCGAAATAAATATTGGTTTGGTTGGACATGTCGACCATGGCAAAACAACCCTTACAGAAAAGCTGTCTGGAAAGTGGACTGACACTCATTCTGAAGAAATAAGATTGGGAATAACAATAAGACTGGGATATGCAGACGCCACCCTGAGAAAATGCCCGAACTGCAACGAACCAGATTGTTATACAACAAAAGAGAAATGCCCCAAGTGCAATACTTCCACTATATTTTTGAGAAAGGTAAGCTTCATCGACGCTCCTGGGCATGAAAGCCTTATGGCGACAATGCTCTCAGGCGCAACAATAATCGATGCTGCGCTTTTGCTCGTAGCTGCTAATGAGCCATGCCCTCAGCCCCAGACAAGAGAGCATCTGATGGCTTTGCAGATAATCGGCATAAAAACCCTGATAATAGTTCAGAACAAGATAGACCTTGTCTCAAAAGAGGAAGCGATAAAAAACTATGAGCAGATCAAAGCATTCATAAAAGGAACCCCTTATGAAAATGCTCCAATAATTCCTGTATCAGCGCAGCAGAACATAAACATAGATTTGCTTATTGAAGCACTCTATAAATACATTCCAAAGCCGGTGCGTGATGATACAAAAGAACCTATAATGCTCGTAGCAAGGTCTTTTGATATTAACAGGCCAGGCGCAGACCCATTGCAGCTGAAAGGAGGAGTTCTTGGAGGAACCCTCAAGCAGGGCAAGCTGAGTCTTGGAGAGGAAATTGAGATAAGGCCTGGAAGAAGGGTTGAAAAAGAAGGAAGAGTGAGTTGGCTTCCAATAACAACAAAGATTGTCAGCCTGGTGACAGGCGGTTCAGAAGTAAAAGAGCTAAGACCTGGCGGCTCAATAGCAATCATGGTTAGCTTAGACCCATCTATTGTAAAATCAGACAGCCTTTCAGGTGCGATAGTAGGACTTCCAGGAAAACTTCCTAAAGTTTGGTATGTCCTAAAACTAAAGACGACTCTGTTGGAAAGAGTTGTTGGAACTAGGGATAGCCTGCTTGTTGAGCCGATAAAGATGGATGAATTTCTTATGCTGAATGTGAATTCAGCAGCAACAGTCGGCAAAGTGACAAAGCTCGGAAAGGACATGATCGAATGCGCCTTGAAGATTCCTGTGTGCGCAAACCCTGAATCAAGAGCCACTATCTCAAGAAGAGTCGGGGACAGATACAGACTGATAGGATACGGAATAATAAAAGAATAAAGTGGCGCAGTAACAACATTTATAATAATAAAATATTTGCCAAATAATTATTTATCACAAATAATTGCTTATCAACTAATATAATCTGATGAGGTGATTTGAATGGCATGCGGATGCTGCGGAGCAATCAAGAAGAAAAAGAAGAAGAGATGAACACATTAAAAACTAATTAATACTTTTTTCTTTTTTATAATAATCTTCTTGCCAAACTTTTTGCAAATAATAAGAAAATATTATTTTCTCTTCAGCAAAATTCTATACTCATCCTTTAACTGCTTGTGCGCAGGCAATGCTCTCAAATCAGCTATGTAATATTTCTCAATTATTTGCTCCTGCTGAACCTGCTCAAGAAAATCTTCAAGGTTCTGCGGGAATAATTCTTTCTTGTAGTCAAACCCGAGATAATGATATTTTATGTTTGCATCCTCTGGATTGAATTCATCTAGCGCATAGGCAACTATTTTTATTGGAGTTGTATATTCCCCACAGGTTGAAATGTCCAGCTGCACATACCTCTGATTTGGCTCTGGTGAGATATGAATATTCAGATGGCTCTCGCTTAGAACAGATGAAGAGCTAAGCCCATGAGGCTCAAAATAATGCATTGCTCTCGTGCATTCAGAAGCATTGGAAAGCCGTATGCACTCAGAAATTATATCCTCAATATCGTCTTCATGAAGATTTGAACAGTTCCTAAGCCGGATGTGAACTGTCCTGTCATAAGAATAAGACTTTTCCTGCATGTTATCCCCTCAAGTTCCCACTCCTCCTTTCATAGTTAAATATTTCAATAAGTTTTTTGAGATTATGAGTATTCTTTTTAAAACTTTTCTAATAATTTTTGAATCATGAAAATAAATATAACAAATTAAATGATTTATAGCAAATACATCACAATAACAGGCAGCAGCAGACAGCCCATTGCGTGATTTCTCCCAATTCCGGTTATATTTGGAATAATGCCGATAGCGGCGCTTACAATCAAAACAATCATTCCCAAAAATCCTGAGAGAGCCAAAGCCATAATCAGAATAAAGAGAATGATTGACAAAGAAAGCATTTTGTAATTAATTTTGCTTATTATTTCAGAAAATCTTTTTGCAAAGAAAAGTGCCAGAAATAAAGCAAGAGCTGCTGAGAGCACAGCAGCAAAGCCAAAGAAAAAGACCTGGGCATAATTCGGCTTTAAGATTTCTCCAAGAGCAACAATAACGCCATTCCTTGCCTTGCCTATTGTGTTAAGCGTTATTATGCTTACAAGCATATTTATGGAATTTATTCCTCCGACAAGCAGCAAATAATTCTCATCAGTCTGCCTTATGAATTCAGAGCCGATTATTGCAGCCTGGCTCGGGCCAATTGCGGGAAATATGCACACAATCGCCCCTGAGAACAATGAAACCAGAACAGGTTTGATGATTCCTTTTGTTCTGGAAAAGAAGTTTAATGTCCTCGGAAATGACTTTGACGCTTCATCACCAGCATAATCATAAAAATTATCAGGATAAGAAAATTCATTTAGCTGCTCTGGAATTTTCGTATTTCTAAGGATGCTTGTAAGCAGCATGCCGACTCCGAAAAGCCCTGAGAGCATAGGCACAAGAGAATTCTTTAGATTCATATTGAACACAATGATTCCTAATATTCCTGATGTTGTTAAAACAATCAGTGCCCAAATCTTATTTCTCAATGTTTTCTCGCGCAGCAGCATGCTTATCACGACAACCAGAAGCATCCATCCTATCGCGTTCTTAACATAATTGTAAATAATAGGTATCACTAATATCAGGACTGGAAGCAGGCAGAAGCCAAGGAGAAGAGAGAATAGGCATCCTAGGCAGAGAAGCTTGACTGCTTTTAATCCCTGCCCCCTCATGAGAAGAGCGTGTCCTGGCAAAACCCCCAGAGCGTTTTCAGAATTCGGGGCTCCCAAGAAAACCGCAGGGATAAAACTTAGGAAGACATTGGCTATTGCCATTGAAACTATAATAACGCAGAAAGCTACGGGGCTGAAAAATCCTGATATTGCCGGATAAAAACCAAGCAGAATCACTGATAGCAGATTTATGTGAAAACCCGGAATCAGGCCTGTGATTATTCCAAGAAATATACCAAAAGTTAAGGCGATGATTAGCTGTGAAAACATATCCTTATCAGAAAAAAAATTTGATTTCAAGATTAATATAGCTTTGCAGGAATTTTCCAGAAGGTTTTCGGGAAACTTTTTTGCTGAAAATTTTCAAGAGCACGATTTAGAAAGTATTTCAAAATATCAGCCAAAAAACATTCTGACCCCCTGCTTTTCAGGAGTTAATGTTATCTTTTTGCCTTGTTTTATCTCAAAGTTCTTCACGAAATCATTAGGAAATCTTATTCCAAGGCCGTCTCCAATCCTTACAACTTTAACGCTTTTTTTCATATTCTCCCTCAAAAGATTCATGGCTTTGTTAAGCTGTCTTTCATTTGTTATGTTAAAACCGCATTTTCCACAGTGATAAGACAAAACTTCTACCCCATAACCTACATTAAAAACAGTCTTCTTCATATGGCTTTTGCATTGTGGACATTCCATTTTATCATCACTTTCCTATCTTTTTTTAATTTTTAAATTGCTTAAAAGCATTTATCACCCAAATATTTTCATAATCAGCAATGGTATGAACTTCTAAAACAAAATCCTTGAATTTCTTTATGTAAGTGAATCTATTCCTGCCGTATCTCTTATTTGGATGAGTCCTGTTTGGCGACAAAATCGTTAGCACAACAAGCTCCCATTCAACCTCAGAGTGATATAGGAGGAAATGCTTTGTAGGTCTTATGTTCGTTCTCGAAACAAAGATATTAAGTATATTTAAAAGTATACTTATATTTATACTTTTTGTTTTCATCAAATCACCAAAAACCATAATTGGTTGAAATTCATTATGAAAAAATCTTTATATGCCTTTGCAGGAATTTTCCAGAAGGTTTTCGATAGATATTCTCATTGGACACATGTACGATAATATTATAAATGAAAAAACATTTTTGAATCTTGATGATAATAAAAGAGATATCGTGCAAATCCCTGCTCAACAAGTCTGGAATCTCTGACTACTGCATAAACCCTTATACAGGATGCCAGCACGGCTGTGTGTATTGCTATGCAAGGTTCATGAAAAAATACACGAATCACAAAGAGCCATGGGGCGGCTTTGTGGATGTAAAGACAAATGCAGTAGAATTCCTTAAAAAAGAACTGGTGCTGAAAAAGAAGGGGGAAATCTTCCTGAGCTCAGTAACAGACCCCTACCAGCCCCTTGAGAAAAAATATGAACTTACGAGAAACATTCTCAAGGAGCTTCTGAACTATCAGTTCCCGGTTTCAATTCTAACAAAATCAGCGCTTGTGCTCAGGGATATTGATATAATAAAAAGATTTGATAAGATAGATGTTGAATTTACAATTCCATATCTGGATGAAAACGCGAGAAAGGTATTTGAGCCAAATGCTTCTCCGATACAGGAACGATTGAATGCATTAAAGATATTGAAGCAGGAGGGCATAAAGACAGGTGTCTTTTTCGGTCCGATAATGCCCATGATTTCTGATAAGGACTTGGAACAAATATTTGACAAATTCGCAGAATTAAAAGTGGATTTTATCTATGTTGACAGGCTGAACATAAAGTGCGGAAACTGGCCCTCAATTGAGAATGCATTAAGAAAAAATTACCCTGAACTATTGAAGGGTTACAATGAGATTCTTTTCAGCAAAGAGAACGGCTATTACCAAAAATTAAAAGAGAGGATAATAAGGCTGTTGAAAGAAAGGCATCTTGACTTTAAGATGTGCTATTGAAATTATGAATGAAATCGAGAAAGAGCGATGAGATGTTAATAAATGCAAATAAATAAAATGAAGATGCAAAAGAAGTAGAAAAAATAAGGAAAGATGCAAAAGAAGTAGAAAAAAAGTATTAGAAAGTTTTGATATTTCTATTTTTGATAATTGGCTTCTGTCAAAAAATGAAATGAAAAAAAGGAAGATTCTGTTTAATAAAATAAAAAGGATTGATTGTAAGGTACATAAAGGTAAGAGGGGAAAAAATAAAACATGAATAAAATAATAATAATAAAAATGTTGATTGTTAGAAGAATTGATTAAGAAAAAATTAAATAAAAAATATTTTCAGTTAATACTCCTTATTTCTTCAGCAACAATCTCCTTTCTGTTTTCAAAAATTTTTATCTTTCCTTGGATTTCAACGATTGAGTTTTTCATACTGTCAATGTCTGTTTTTTCCAGATTGCTGTCTTTTCTCATGTCCTCATACACTATGACTGGAATTGATTCAAGGCTTGAGACATTCATTATTATTACGCCTTTTCTTTCCTGAACATCAATCACTGTGCCCTTGATGTTCACGCTTTCATCTTCATCAATCTTTGTTTTCACATCAAAAATATTCTGGGTTTTAGGTTTTATTGTTTCTGAAAGGAAAAACAGGATTAGAATTCCCACTAAAGCGATGATTAATGCAAATTTCAATACAGTTTTTTCATCAAAATTAGTTTCATATCCGCTGTCCTCATTTTCACTATTTCTATTGAAATAATCCTTATCGGAATTATCTTTTTTGAAATTATCTTTTCTACCAACATAATATCTTGCATCATGAAATTCTAAATCATATCTCGTTTTTTTATATTCCCTCTTTTCAGTAATGTGCTTCATAGCATAGCCCTGCTTTGAACATGAATCAACTGCCGGCATCTTCTGGCTATGTGATTATGATGTGAAAAGCATTAATAAGCATTTTGAAGCTTTTTCCAGAAGATTTCCGAATATGGATAAAATAATAAAATAAACAATATAAAAATGAATAAAACATAATTTTATTAATACGAATATTGAACTCTGAAATTAATGA
>CAYQKJ010000021.1:0-9016 GCA_964418195.1 uncultured Methanosarcinales archaeon
ATTTTATGTACAAAAAATCTTCGATTTTTTTGTATTCTCGCAATTTTTGATAAAATATTTTTGGAAGTGAGATATTAAAATCAAGAATAATTAAAATCATGAATGCGTCCAAAAAAGTGACGGTTGAGCTACAACAATTATTTCTTAACCTTAAACATTTTCCCATGCCCAGGAATTATATAATCTGCAATTTCAAGAATTTTCTTTCTGCTGTTTATCAAATCTTCCTTATTTTTCATAAAAGGATCTTCTTTTTCAATCAAACTTTTACAATCTGTTTTCTGTTTTTCATTATCTTTCCACCAGAATAAGTCACCAGCAACTGCAATTTTCCCTTTATCAGTTTTAACTATTAAAGAGGCATGTTCGTGAGCGTGGCCTGGTGTTTGTATGACCTGGATATTTGTATCTGGGATTCTATCAGAAAAACTGATTTCTTCATCCTTTTTATAGATTGTATCCCCGTCTAAAATGTCTTGCTTTTGAAATAGACGAATATTGAAGATATGGTCTGGATGATAGTGCGTGATAAAAATCAAATCTATATCTTTGGGCTTTAGCCTTTCTTTTGCAAAAGCTTTCAATAATAATTGTCTATTTAGACCGGGATCAACAAGAATATTCAGACCATTATCTTTTATCAGAACGGTTGTGGATGATGCTTTCCAGCCAGTTTTTTCTTCTTTTGCATAACCTTCAATTAAAATTTTGATTTCAGACATTGTATTAAGTAATTAATAGAACATTTATTAAATTTTCTAAAACCTTTTCAATATCAGTATTTATGCATATAATTTTAACATATAAAATTTTTCATTTGTGTGCAAACTATTTTAATTTATGTACAGAATTGAGTTTATATGCAAAGTCTTTCATCTCCAAAAGATTTATAAATAAGTTGTAAACTCTTGTTTATTACCGGTGATTGATGAGAGCTAAGTGCTGAGTGCTATGGGCTTTAAGCATCAGCGTTGCGCTCGAATGAGGTTAATCTTCTTTTGAATAACCTCGGATTATATTTGGGTTTTATAAGAACACCGTATAAGTTTGTAGACATATTTTTAAAAAAATTTGACGGAGGATTGGTCAGCATGGCCGCAGAAAAAGATTTGATTGAAAAGGTGCTCGAGGCAGTTGAGATTGCAAAAACCACAGGCAAGATAAAGAAGGGAATAAACGAGGTTACAAAGGCAATTGAGAGAGGAAAGGCAAAACTTGTGGCAGTTGCAAAGGATGTATCACCCCCAGAAATTGCAATGCATCTTCCACTACTTGCAAAAGAGAAGAACATAGCCTGCGTAGAAGTTCCAAGCAAGGAAGAATTAGGAGTTGCAGCAGGGGTTGGAGTTCCAACAGCCAGCGTTGCCATAGTGGAAGAGGGAGATGCTAAGAAGGTAATAAAGGAGATAATTGAAAGCATCAGCGCTGGGGCAGAAAAGAGTGAGTAAAATAGAGGTAAGGTGGTTTAGATGAAGAAAGAGGATGCAGCTGCAGAAGAAGGAAAAAAAGAAGAAAAGAAAGAAGTCAGGAAGGAGAAGAGAAGACGTGAGGAGGAAGCAGAAAAGATTACTGTAGCTGGAAGAGTGAGCTTTTCAGAAGCTTGGGCTGCAGAAGTCAGCGAAGTTATAGGCAGGACAGGCAACAGGGGAGAAGTCACGCAGGTAAGATGCAAGATTCTCGAGGGAAGAGATGCTAACAAGATAATTAGGAGAAACATCATAGGACCTGTCAGGATTGGTGATATTTTGATGCTAAGAGAAACAGAGATTGAAGCAAGAAAACTTACGCAGTCAAGAAAGTGAGATAAGTGATGCTCATAAAAATCGTTTATGAAAATATGAGAATATTATGTAGGAATATTATATTATGGGAATAATAATTTATCATATGAATATATTTATCATATCAAATAAAGAAGCAAAGGGGATAAAAGATGGCAAGATGCAGTTTTTGTGGTAACAATATCAGGAAGGGCACTGGATTAATGTTTGTCAGGACTTCAGGAAAAATAATGTATTTTTGTTCCTCAAAGTGCCAGAAGAACATGCTGAAGCTTGGAAGAAAGCCTCTCAGCACAAGATGGACCTTGTCTTATCAGAAGGACAAGGGAAAGGTAAAGTAATCAGATATCAGAAAAATAAAAAAACCAGATATAAGAAAAATAAAACAACCAAATAATAAATAATCAAATTAAATAATCAAAAGTAAATAATCAAAGGATAAATAAAAAGGGCAGAAAAGGAAATAATGAGATGAAATTAGAGGAATACGGAAATAAAATCGTTAAAAATGAATGATGAAATAAAAAAACAATCAAGAAAGCAATCAAATTCCAAAAACAAAGCAATCAATTTCCAAAAATTTATGGTGGTATTATGCCTGATGACAAAAATGCAAAAGCTGGGGAATCGCAGGATGCTGCTGGAGCAAATGCTCCAAAGGCAAAGTCATACATTGAAAGGACTTTGGTGCTGCTAAAGCCTGATGCTGTGCAGCGTGCGCTTATCGGCAGGATAATTGAAAGGCTTGAGAATGTGGGGCTGAAGATTGTTGGAATGAAGATGGCCTGGATTGACAGCGATTTTTCAAAAAAACATTATGCTCCCCATGTTGATAAGCCCTTTTACAAATTCCTTGAAAAAACAATAACAGAGGGGCCTGTCATTGCAATGGTGATTGAAGGCGTGCATGCTATTGAAATTGTCAGGAAGCTTACCGGGCCTACAGAGCCCAGAAAGGCGATGCCTGGAACCATAAGGGGAGATTTTGCAATGCACTCTCAGGAGCATGCTGACTCAAAGGGAAGCGCCATCAAAAATCTTATTCATGCATCTGACTCTGTTGAAAGTGCGAACACAGAGATTCATCTGTGGTTTTCAGACAAGGAGCTTCACACTTACAAGACAGTGCATGAGATACATGTGTTTTAAAAAGTTTGATGAACAATCTGTTTGAAAGAAGAAAATAATTATATTTATAGCCAAAGAAAAAAACAATTCGTGGTTAAAAAGAAAAATAAGCAACAAGAAAAAACATTTCATTTTGATATTGCATTAAATCCAAATTTTTGATATTAAAATTGTATTGAACTTAAAATGGTATTGAACTTTAATGTTTAGCGTGGTGATAAAATGACTGAAAAGATGGTTGACAAGGTTATGAGAATTATGAAAGACCAGGAGCATATCAGAAATATATGCACCTCTGCTCATATTGACCACGGGAAGACAACTTTTTCCGACAATCTGATAGCAGGTGCAGGCATGATTTCAGAAGAGCTTGCCGGAAAGCAGCTTGTGCTTGACTTTCACGAGGATGAAAAGACGAGAGGCATCACAATTGATTCTGCTAACTGTTCAATGGTCCACGACTTCGAAGGAAAGGAATACCTGATTAATCTCATTGACACTCCAGGACATATTGACTTCGGAGGAGATGTTACAAGAGCAATGCGCGCAATTGACGGCACAATTTTGATTTGCTGCGCTGTTGAGGGAGTAATGCCGCAGACAGAAACTGTGCTTAAGCAGGCATTGAGAGAAAGGGTAAAGCCGATTCTATTCATAAACAAGGTTGACAGGCTGATAAAGGAATTAAAGCTTACGCCTGAGCAGATGCAGGAGCGCTTTGTAAAGATAATAACAGACGTCAACAAACTGATAAAGAATATTGCTGAGAAGGAATTTGCTGACAAGTGGCAGGTCAATGTTAATGACGGCAGCGTCACTTTCGGAAGCGCATTCCACAAGTGGGCTCTTTCAGTCCCTTACATGAAATCTCATGGAATCTCATTCAAGGACATAAGAGATGCATACACTAGCGAAAATCAGGAGAAGATTGACGAATTATCAAAAAAAGCTCCTTTGCACAAGGTTATGCTGAATGCTTCAATCAGGCATCATCCAAACCCAGTTGAAGCACAGAAATACAGAATCCCGAAGATTTGGCACGGCGACCTTGACTCTGAATTTGGGAAATCCCTGCTGAATTGTGATAAGAATGGGCATCTTGCTTTTGTGGTTACAAAAATAGTCGTAGATAAGCATGCTGGAGAGGTTGCTACAGGAAGAATCTTTTCCGGAACAATAAAGAGCGGGCAGGAAGTCTACTTAAATGACGGCAAATTGAGAATAAGAATTCAGCAGCTTTCAATCTATAACGGCCCAAAGAGGGAGCCTATTGAGGAAGCACCATCAGGAAATATTGTAGGTATAGTAGGGCTTAAGGGCACGCACGCCGGAGAAACAGTTTCCGAAGAGCCTGTAGAGCCTTTTGAGTCTATAAAACACATATTCGAGCCTATTGTAACAAAGGCAATCGAAGCAAAGAAGCCCTCTGACCTTCCAAAACTCATTGAAGTTCTTAAGCAGATAAACAAAGAAGACCCTGGAATAGAGATTCAGATTAATGAAGAAACAGGGGAGCACTTAATCAGCGGAATGGGAGAGCTGCATTTGGAAATCATTGAGAACAGGATAAAGACTGAAAAGGGCGTTGAGATAATCACAAGCAACCCAATTGTTGTTTACAGGGAAACAATAACAAAAACTTCGCCTGAAGTTGAAGGAAAATCTCCGAACAAGCACAACAAATTCTATTTTGTTGTAGAGCCTTTGGAAGACAATATATACAAGGCAATAAAAGAGAGAAAAATACCTGAATTGAGAGTCAGAAAGAAGGATGATGATGTTTGGAGAAAGATTGAAGAGCTTGGCGTTGATACAAAGATTGCAAGAAGAGTCAAAGACATATACATGGGAAACATGCTTATTGACATGACAAGGGGCATTGTGCACATAGGAGAAGTAATTGATATGGTCATGGACTCTTTTGAGGATGTGATGTCAGCAGGCCCGATTGCAAGAGAGCCGTGCGTAAAGATGAAAGTATTGCTAATGGACACCAAGCTGCACGAAGACGCTATTCACAGAGGCCCAGCACAGGTATATCCTGCTGTCAGGGACGGCATAAGAGGCGCAATACTCTTGGCAAAATCCATGATTTTCGAGCCTGTGCAGACTATGCAGTTTGAAGCGCCAGAAATTTATATGGGAGACCTTTCAAAGCTGATAAGCAACAAGAGAGGGCAATTGCTGGACATGCAGCAGGAAGGAATGCTTGTTGTGATAAAGGCAAAACTGCCTGTAGCAGAGATGATAGGGCTCAGCAATGACATAAGGTCAACCACAGAAGGCAGAGGCACGCAGTTTTTAGTTGACCAGGCATTCGAGAAAGTGCCTGAGGAAATGCAGGACAAGGTAATAAGCAGAATCAGAGAGAGAAAAGGGCTTAAAGTTGATGCTGAGACCGGAGTTGCAGTGCCTGCTTAAAAAAAGGAAAAAGATAAATATCTTTGGGCTAAAGCCCAAAGTACAATAAAATGCGAAGCATTTTATGTACAAAAAATCAAAGATTTTTTTGTATTTTCCAAAAATTGACAGAATCTGCCATTCATCCTTTGCTTAAAAGACAAAGGTATTCTGGCAATTTTTGATAAACGAAAATAGAGAATAACAGAGGAACGATAAACGAGAATAGTAGAGTAGAGGAACAAGAGAAAGTTTTATAAATAACAATAAAAAACTCTAAAAATTGATTATAAATTTTTAGAGGACAAAAATAAAATAAAAAAACAACACACACTTAAAAAGAAAGATTGGAGGTATCAAAAATGGCAAAGGGAAAAGAGCACATAAACCTTGTGTTCATAGGGCATGTTGATCACGGAAAGTCAACAACAGTTGGAAGACTGCTCTATGATTCTGGAATGGTTGACGAGCAGGCAATGAGAAAGCTCAGAGACAAAGCAAAAGAGGTTGGAAAAGCAGGTTTCGAATTTGCGTTTGTCATGGACAACTTGAAGGAAGAGCAGGAGCGCGGGCTTACAATAGACCTGTCTCACAAGAGGTTCGATACGCCGAAATATTACTTTACAATAATAGATGCTCCGGGACACAGGGACTTCATCAAGAACATGATTACAGGGGCTTCACAGGCAGATGCCGCTGTGCTTATAGTATCAGCAAACACAGGTGACGGAGTTCAGGCTCAGACAGAAGAGCATGTTTTCCTCGCAAGAACATTGGGAGTGGAGCAGCTCATTGTAGGAATAAACAAGATGGACATGGCAAAATACGAGGAGAAGAGATTCAACGAAGTCAAGGAGCAGGTGTCAAAGCTTTTGAAGAGCGTTGGCTATAACCCTGAAAAGGTGCAGTTTATAGCAATGGCATCATTCCCGGGAGACAATGTCGTAAAGAAATCAGCAAACATGCCTTGGTACAAGGGAATGACACTGCTGGAATCAATAGACAATCTGCAGCCTCCAAAGAAGCCGACAGAGCTTCCATTGAGGCTTCCGATACAGGACGTTTACAACATCACAGGAATTGGCGTGGTTCCAGTAGGCAGAGTGGAAACTGGAGTTATGAAGGTTGGTGACAAGGTAATAATTGTCCCGGCAAGAGAAGGAAAGGGAGTGAGTGGAGAGGTCAAGAGCATAGAGATGCATCATGAACAGATGCCTGAAGCGCTTCCAGGAGACAATGTCGGATTCAACATAAGAGGCATAGCAAAAAACGACATAACAAGAGGAGATGTTGTTGGGCATACCACAAACGTCCCGACAGTAGCAACAGAATTCACAGCGCAAATCGTTGTGCTGAATCATCCGACTGTAATAACTGTTGGCTATACGCCAGTGTTCCACATACACACTGCGCAGGTAGCATGCCAGGTGACAGAGATTGTCAAGAAGCTGAACCCTGCAACAGGCGAAGTATTGCAGGAGCACCCAGATTTCATAAAGAAGGGAGATGCAGCAATAATAAAGCTCAAGCCGGCAACTCCGCTGGTGATTGAGAGACACAAGGATATCCCGCACATGGCAAGATTCGCTGTCAGGGATTCAGGTGTCACAGTGGCAGCTGGAATGTGTATAGACCTTGTTAAGAAGGAGATGTGATAATCTCCTTATTTTTCCTCAATCCTAAAGAGTTCACGGCAAATCTGATTTGCCGTGGAAAAAACTTTTAGATGATGATGACGGAATATGGCTGAGAGTTGGTCAAGATGCAGAAAGCAAGGATAAAATTGGCGAGCACGGACATAGACAAGATTAACCAAACTTGCGACTACATCAAAAGCATAGTTGAGAAGACAGGCGTAGACATGAAAGGGCCGATTCCACTGCCTACAAAAAAACTCAAGATAACAACAAGAAAGGCGCCCTGCGGCAATGGCACAGCCACATGGGAGCACTACGAGATGAGGGTTCATAAGCGACTCATTGATTTGGCTGTTGACGAGCGCGCCTTAAGGCTTGTTATGCGCGTTCCAATTCCCGAAGGGCTCAACATTGAGATTGAGATAATCGAGGAATAAAATCCTACTAATTCTTTCCCAATAATTCGTCATTGATTCTTTGATGCCAACCTTTGATGCTTAAAATTCACTAATTATCCAAAAATCTTTATATCAAATCTTCATATCATTCATTTCCATTCTTCGTCATAATTCTCCAACACTTTTTGCTTGATTATGAAAAAATTTGTTAAGGAATATTCTGATTAATATTTTATAATATTCTGATTTATAATATTCTAATTAAAATTTTATAATTTCAGTTTTTGAACGAAAAATTAATATAGTTATTCTTCACTCTTTTTATATGGAACAAAAAAAACCTTCTGAGTTGAATCTTGGGGAGATAATAGATGCAATGATTCAGGCAACAGCAAACTGCCTGATGGACCTAGTTTACATCATTGGAGACAAGGGTTCGCCCTACAACAGCGCAGCAGAGATTAAGCAGAATATAATAGAGAGGTACAGAAATTTCTACCTCCCCCTAAAAGAGGAACTCGAGAATAGGGAAAAAAATTATACAAAAAAGTAAATGGCGGCAGGTCTTCCTGCGCATTGCCACTCATTTCTCTGCGATTATTCCAAAAGTTTTCTTGTCCTTCTGGATGTTCTTAAAGCCGACTTCTTTCAGCCGCTTGTCAACAGAACTCATAAGGTCAAGCCCCCTGAATTTCAAACCAGGAGCGCCTGTGTAGTGGAATATCTTCCCGCCGTTTTTCAGCTTGTCATGCAACTTGTTGTAAAATTCTTTAGAATAAAGCTCTCCTGCAACCAAGAATGACGGCGGGTCATGGATTATGATGTCAAAGAAATACGGATCAAATGTGTCGATTGCATTAAGTATGTCCTCCTGTGCAAATTTTATATTAGGCGTGCTGAATAGTTTCTGCGACCAGGGATTCATTCGAGCAAGCGTCGTAACATTCTCATCCTTTTCAAATGTGAAAACTTTTTCAGCATGCTGTGAGGAGATTATAGCTGTGTAGCCCAGCCCGCAGCAGGTATCCAAGACCCTGCCTTTTACTGGAGAGATTGTGTTTATTTTTGCCTTGGCATCTTCCCACGGCTCAACTTCTTTTACGCGATGCATTCTTATTCCAGAAATTTCTATTGTAGGAGCAGTTTTTGTAGGATAGAGCTTGTAATAGAGCTGAGTGGTTTCTGAGAAGACAGCTGCTTTTATGAACATGCCTTCCTGAAAGACATAGCAGTTTGAGTCGTCCCTGCATATCTTTTTTATGTCAATAATTTCAGCCACGTCCCCTTCTGGAAATATTACCTCATTTTTATCTATCTTCACATTCGAAGTCGTCATTTCTAAATTTAGGGATGCGTTTACACGCTTCCTCCCAAAGTCATATGCTTTCATTATCTTTTCTGCCTGAAAATGCGAGATGATTATCATTTTCATAATGCACATATAGGTTATCTAAATAGTTTATGCTAATTTATACTGATATTTATGAGAAAAATGAGAAAAAGTTATATTAGATTATATAATTATTTTGACTAAATTATTTGACTAGGAAAGATTCTTCCAAGAATTAGCAGAGCGCCGCGACCCGGACTTTCATTAATTGGCTACCTTTTCTACCGCGCCCTTGCGTATTAATCGAGCGTAACCAAGGGATTTGCCTAATCCCGTAAATGG
>CAYQKJ010000022.1:0-8482 GCA_964418195.1 uncultured Methanosarcinales archaeon
ATACTTATGAGGCTTATAATGTTTGATGCTCTTCAGAGGATAATATTCTGTATAACTGACAAATGTGATTTAAGATGCAAGTACTGCCTTAATGAAAAGAGTAACAGAACTATTTCTTTTAATTCTGCAAAGCAGATGATAGATGTTTTAATGAAAAGCAAAAAGAGGATAGTTGAGGTTGATTTTAGTGGCGGCGAACCCTTAATGGGACACCGGATTATAAAAAAAATAATTGAATATGCTAACAGAGAAGCTTTTAAGAAAAAGAAAATCATAAAATATCTCATAATAAGCAATGGTACAATATTAAATGAAGAAATTATTTCGATGATTAAGAAGAATAACATAGATTTTACTATAAGCGTGGACGGCTCAAAGGAAAGTCATGACAAGAATAGGATATTTAGAAACGGACGGGGAAGTTATGACTTGATTAAAAAGAATATCGAAAAGATGCAGGACAAAGGTATCAAAGCGAGCATATCTTTTGTTTTTAATTATAATAATGATATAACTAGGGATTTGGACGCTCTTTTAACGCTAAGGCCCAAAAACGCGTATATCAACCTGGAAATTCACAGCAATTATGATTCCTGTGAAAAAAAAGCATATGGCAGAAGTAAACGAGATGATATAAGCAGAAAGATAGCGCGATGGTATGTTAATTTCTTTGAAAAAAATCAGGAATTGCCTCCGATGCCGGTATTAAACCAATGGCTTAAAGCACAGTATGATTATGAAAAATATGGGATTTCAACTAAAAAAAAAATTTGTATATCCGGCGCAGGAAGATCTATTTGCGTGGATGAGAAGTCACGAATTTATCCCTGCATTTTGTACAAGGCCAGAAATGAATTATTGATTGGAAATGCTAACAAAATTGATGAGAAAAGATATGAAATGCTTAGAGTAGCACTAACCGCTTACTCAGCTGATGTGAATTTTAAAAAATGCTTGGAATGCCGGGCGAATAAGGTATGTAATAAACTAATGTGCCCCATAATAAACACATTGGCAGTTGGAGAAGCATCCCCGAATACCACTTCATTTTGTGAGTATGCCCTGTTCTTTTTTGACACAACCACAAGGATATGGCGCAAATTAAAGAAGCGCAAAAATTTCTTGAAGCTCATAAAAAATTGCTAAGTGAAGAGAAGTGATTATCTCTAAGAAAAATGAAATATTTTTTTGAAAATCTGTTTTATTGTGAGGAAGGTATACTCTTTTCTGGTTATGTATCCTGAACAATTTTTACATCCCGGAGGCATTTTTCCATTCAAGACGCTTATGAAATAAGGAAAATTTTCTTTTCGTATTTTTTGTAAGCTCTTTTTAAAGATATTTCCCAAAATTTTGGGATGGAGCCCGCAGCATGAAAAAACATCTCCATTCACAGAGATCAGGATTGTTTTAATAGGAAATACGCATGAATCACATTTTTGTATCTTGTGGTGTGATAGATGATACAAAAAAGAAGTTTTGTTCACGATGGTGCGCGGATACTTTGAGGATAGCTTTTTTATTAGTCGTATGACATAATCAGGGTCATAATCAGACACATCCTTTTTTGCAGTCTTAATCGGCACTACCGGCTGCAAGAAAATGCTTACCCCGATTTTGCTGCAGTAAGCAACTACATCCTCAATCTCTTTATAATTTGATTTCTGGACTGTAAGAATTATGGTGGTTGGTATTCTGAGGGTTTTTAAGCGGCGTATGCCTTTGTCAACATCCTTAAAGAGATTTTTTCCTCGTATCTCTTGATAATGTTGTATGGAATCCACTGAAACAGATATTTTTGAAAATTTTTTCAATGTTTCTTCATCTAAATTCCGGAGCCTTGTTCCATTGGTAACCATAGAAAGACAAAAATCATTTGAATATGCCAAATTTACAATGCTCTTAAAATTCGGATGGAGAGTGGGTTCCCCTCCGAACAACTGCAGATTTTTAATTCCCGCGAGTTTAAATTCTGCAAATATCTTACTCACTTGGGAAAAGGTCATGCTCTCCCTTCTAAGTCCATAATGCCCGTTATTATATGAGGCGCACATGATACAATGAAGGTTGCATTGCTCTGTTATAGCAACTGCTGAATCTATGATAACTTTTTGAGGGAAAAAATATAGAGACAAAACGTTATTCAGTACTCTTGCTACATTCCTTATTTTTTGAAACTTTAACATTCTACCCGAATTTTCAAAAAATAGTTAGGAACAATCTTATTTTATCATGTCAAGTTTTGATTTATTCAGGTCTGAAATAAAAGATTTTACTTCGTTGTATGCTTTTTTATCACTGATTCCTAACTTTTCTCCTGCTTTCTTTGCCAGTTCTTGGAGGGGCATATTATTGCTCATCAATGTCCAGATTATGCTTGCGGTGCTGTTCAGTTCATAAATGAAATCGCTTTCTTCTGGGTTCAAGATAAATGTTTTGTTTCCTAATGTTTGCGAGATTAAATTTTTTCTCTTAACTATTCTTTTTTGTGATTTCATTGATTTCCCTCCATATATTGTCAGTAAGCTGGAAAGATAACTCGTAGGAAGCGACATTTTTAGCTATTTTATGGCAGGTGGTGAATAAAGTTCTTATATCCTCTTTATTCTTATAAGAGATTTCTGAAACATAATGGTTCATTACCAGCCGTTTAAAAGTTTCATCGGGTTTCAATTTTTTTATTCTTTTAAAATTTCTTCTCTTCAGAAAGAATATTGCCGAGATTGGAGCATATTCATTTTTAGTTGCCAGATCCCTTCTCTGAAGTGGGCTTGAGAAGGCTATGAACTGTGAGTTTATCCTTCTTATTATGATTTCGTTATCATTCATAATCGTTCCTTTGGAAAACTTTGCTATTGTTGTTTTGCCTGCGCCTGGCTTTCCGGAGAATATATATGCTTTTTTGTTTTTTATAACACCTGAAGCGTGTAACACAAGAATGTTTTTTCTTAACAGCCAATAATAAATTATTGAAGCCAGAATGTTGTCAAATAAATAAAAATTATCATGGATAACTGTGAAAAATTCTTCATCTTTCATGATCATTTTAAAATTTATAATCTTTCTATTGAAATCTGATTTTCTTATTTTGTAAATTTTCTTGCCTCTGTGAAAGTGGAAGTTCATGGTGACATTTTGTGGTTTTCTTGATGCGAAATGGGAGTACTTGTTACTAATAAGAGTAAATAGGAAATCATCATCAATATTCAGTTTGAAAACATAACCAGCTATGCATATTTTGAAGGAACCCATCCCTTAAATAAAGAACGAAAATGTTTATAAAAGTATCTTTTTTTATTGTAAGGACGTAAGAAATATTTATAAAGTTTTGTGGGAATAAAAATGAATATGAAAATTGCTTTATTGAATATTCCGATCTATTCAAAGAGTAACAAAAACTTCTTTCTGACTCCATCAACTTTTGATGTTCCATTAAATCTATGTTATCTTGCAGCGCACATTCCTGATAAGCATAAGGTCAAGATAATTGACATCAATCTTGAGCTGATAGAAAAATTTGGGTTTAGGCGCCACAATAAGTTTTTCATTAATCCGATGAAGGACAGGAAGGTTATGCAGTATGTCTGTTCTATATTTCTTAGAGAAAATCTTAGTCAATATGATGTTATAGGGCTAAATGGCGATAATTATCCCGTCTGCAGAATTATTGCCAGAAAAGCAAGGCAGATGTGCAGTGAGTCGCATATTGTCATCGGGGGGCATATTGCAACCAAATTCTGGAAAAAAACATTGTTTGAAACAGGTGCTGATTATGTTGTGCTGGGCGAAGGCGAGTTAGTTTTCAGGAATCTGATAAATTGTCTGGCATCAGGCGGCAATCCGAAGAAGTTAAGGGGGATTGCTTACCCAGTGGGAAAAAAGGCAGTAAGAAACCCTCCTGAACAGCTTCTCAGCGCTGAAGAGATACGCAATCCAAGATATGAGCTCGTCAGATTGAACAGATACTATGATTTAATTGGGATGACGCCCATTCTCTCTAGCAGGGGATGCACCGGAAGGTGCATATTTTGCTCAAGGATGATGGATTTCAGTTTAAGATTTCATAATCCAAAAAGAGTTGTATCACAAATTGAGAAGTTAAAGAAAGAATTCGGATTTGTTAATTTCCAGTTCTATAACAATGCAATAAATGTTGACAAGAGGCACTTACAGGCGATGTGCAAAGAGATAATAAAAAGAAAGCTGAGGATTAACTGGACTTGCCTGGCGCGAATTGAAAATCTTGATGAAAAAACAATAAAGCTTATGGCAAAAGCGGGCTGTCGAAGGATGTCATTTGGGGTAGAAAGCTATTCAGAACGATTGCTTTCCATCATAAAAAAGAACATAAAACTGGATGAGAGTTACGAGATAATAAAGAACTGCAAAAGATATGGCATAATCACGAGGGGCTCGTTCATCTTTAATTTACCTGGTGAGAAATTCTCGGATATTTTGAATACGCTGAATTTTGTATTTAAAAGCGGTTTAGACATTGCTGACTTCCATGATCTGCGGATAATAGCAGGCTCAGAGTTGTATGACTTCCCTGAGCGCTATTTCAATGCCAGGTTTATAGAGAAGGATATGGAAAAAAAGGAAGTAATGAGTATTAAGCGATATCTCAGTTATCTTCCAAAATATGTATTTTTCAGATATTTTCTGAATAAACTGTTCACAGTGAAGAATTATTTGGGTGGTTTGTATTATAAAAGGAAATATAAGATAGCAATCAAACAATAGGCGCAATTTTAAAAACAATTTAGAAAGCTTTTTAAATCCTCGGCTTTCTCTTAGCGTGTTTGAGGGATAATTTTATTTAAACCTGTAAGATTAAACTTTTAAGAATTTGGGATTTAAAATGATTGAGATAAAAGCGTTCAACAGATGGGATACAAAAGGCATTGTGGTGAATGATGCCGGCTTGAAGCCATATATTTCAGTAGAGCCGCGCATCGTGCCAAAGACAGGCGCAACATACGCTGGCAGCAAGTTTTACAAGTCAAAGCTCTTCATAGTGGAGAGGCTCATCAACAAAATCATGGTTCCTGGACACAAGGGAAAGAAGCACAAATACACCTCTTCGTTGGTTACAGGCAAAGGGCAAAGCGCTTACAACCTGGTTGAAGAGTGTCTGTCCCTAATAGAACAGAAAACGAAGAAGAATCCTGTGCAGGTATTAGTGACTGCAATAGAGAATGGGGCTCCAAGAGAGGATATCGTCAGCATAGAATACGGAGGAGCAAGATATCCAAAAGCAGTTGACTGCAGTCCGCAGCGAAGGATTGATGTGGCTTTAAGGAACATAGTTCAGGGAGCTTATGCAAAGACATTTAACAATAGGAGAAAGTTCGCGGAATGCCTGGCTATGGAGATTATCGATGCCTACAATTTGAGTTCTAACTCAAACGCCATTGCCAAGAAGCTTATGACAGAAAGGCAGACAGAGGCGTCAAGGTAAAGTCCTAACAATTTTTTCTTTTTTCTAAGAGCTTATATGTCATTTCTGAATAGATATCAGCATCGCTTTTTTAGAATAAAGAAAAAGAAGCAGCCATAATTTGTGAACTTCTTTTTAAGAAAGACTTCAACATGATTTATTGTGTTTTTAAATTTGCCGTCAGGTATTTCCGCACTTAGAAACGGCAGGTAAACATATGTTTCAAACATCACTGGTGTAAAATGCTTGCTGCGGGTTAATATGCTCGAGTCTATTGCACTTTGATAATTTGAAATATTCATGAAATCATCAAAAGTGAGAGGCGCTTTTATCAGGTTCTTGTTGAGAAAATATTTGTTGAGGCTATCCTCAAGCTCATTAATCTTGAAATATTTTTTGTTTAAGAATTTTTTCCGAATAAAGGATTTGAGACGATAAAAAAGTGGCATGCCGCATATAGATTTTATTAATATGGCTGGCTTGACTGGAAAAATCAGGTATTGGGACAGAGTATTGAAGAAATGCAAAGTTTTACTTTTGGAGAATAGTTCATTTGGTTCAAAACCAATTATGAGCAGACCATTATTTTTCAATACTCTGCGTGCTTCGTCCAGAAATGTTTCGGGGTTGTAAAGGTGATGAAGTACGAAGTTGGTAAGCACTACATCCATAGAATGGGATGGAAGCGGGATTTTAAGAGGTGCTGAAGGACTGTTGGCTATAAATTTTATTTTGATTTTTTTTATTTTCATAATGCTGTTATATTCATTTTTTAATAGTTTTTGAGAATATCGCAGCGAATTTCTTGATACATCCATGCAAAATAAAGTTGAATGTTGCAGATGAGGAATTATTATTTCTGGAACAAACCCTGTGCCAGAGCCAAAGTCAAGAATATTGAGATGACTATGCGATAAGAAATCAGAGGCAACTTCATTCCATTTTTTTATTGCTGTCGGCTTGAAAAATGATGGCGTTCCGACATAAGTTCGAGCAACTTCGTCGTGCAGTTTCTTATTTACTTCCAACACAAATTTTTCGTTGATATCTGCTTTTTTCATGATTGAGACTTTCTATTCATGAATTTAAAAGGTTTGGTCTATTTCTAAGTTTTTAACTGATTTTATCTGCTTCCATAAGATGTGCCGTTTTCCAGTTCCGGAGAGGTAGTCTAATCGTCCCAAAAATCTTGAATAGCCTTCCAGGAAACATGCCCCGATTACCCAAAAAAAGTTTTCAGGCTTGATGTGTTTCATTGCCAGAATTAAAATCTTTCCTGAATTGAGTGTTGGCGCGCTGTATCCCCTGCCTTTCTTAAGGAGGAGATGCCCGCAGTATATCCTTCTTCTCTGCTCTATAAAATCAGATATTGTCTCGGGCCCCTTGTTGTAAACCACTGCCGCTGGTGCGTATCTCCTTAAAAAGCCAAGCGAAGAGATCATGCTTGCGATCTGCTCTTCATCAACTATCGTAGGGGATATTCTTTTTATTGCTTTCCGGAAAGCGATAAGCTCTCCGAATTTAGGGCTGCAGCGGGAGATCTCATGATGAAGCTCGTACATCAATTGGGCGGTGAATCCCAGAAAAGAATCAGGATTGTTGATAGGAACCACTCGCGAGGATACTATTCCCACATTTTTGTCAAGGAAAGGGATGCATATCTGTTCAATGCAGTCATTTTTTGGGATGTTGTCTGCGCTTTCCAGCACAAGGATCTCGCTTTTTGCTGATTTGAGGAAAACATTTATTGCAAACCATTTTCCCTTTCGCTTTTTCAGGCCGATAAGTGTAAGTTTGCCCTTCAGCTTACCCTTTTTTATGAATTCCCTGACTTTTGCTTCTGTTGAATCAGTGCTCCCGTCGTTTATCACAAAAATTTTCTCAATTTCTGCAATTCTTGTTTTTTGCGAAGCAATTGCGTTGAGAAGTTCAGTTATGTTTTTCTCCTCATTATATGCTGGGATTCCGACTGATATCCTGATTTTTCGCATGTTTTTTTGGTAAAATGCCAGCGAGCTTATTAAGCTTTTTATAAAAAAAACAGGCGAAAGATTTTTAATGGTAAAGGGCGTGTTTTATCCTATGAGCCGAATTTTTAAATGCTTTGAGAGCCGGGGCTTCAGTATGCTGCCTCTTATTAAAAACAAGGACATCCTGCTTTTCTCACATGATTCTAAACTTAAACTTTTTGACATTGTAATTGCTTATCATCAAAAGAGCAGGAAAGTATTGTGCCACCGGATTGTCAAGTTTGAGGGCAAGAGCGTTGTGCTTCATGGGGACAATTCTGCCTCGTTTTTCAGGGCATCTGCTGGATTTGAGAAAGTGCCTAGGAGCGGCATAAAAGGCAGGGTGTTTGGAATCATCAGGAATAAGCGTGTTATAGCAGGCAATGAATTTAAGGTGAGATCTGCCATTTGCCTTATTCTGGCAGGCATACGAGTATTGCCTTTTCTTATCAATAAGCATATTTTAAGTTCATAATGTGTATATGCTAAACCTCATATAAAACTTATTATAGTATTCTTATTCTTTTTTTCCAACGATGATATATCCAATTTTCGATTTAAAAACAATATCAAGCTGTACGAAAAGACTGAAGAAAACATAACGGATAAGCGTAAAAATATTTTGTCTTCCATGAATTATCGCACAGAATTTATTTTTTATATTTGAAGGGGCAAGATTCACTGGTGTTGGGTTTTTAGTAAGAAAAATAGGTATTTCTTTTATTATTTTGATATCATTTTCCATCAAAATTTTCTTTATTTCAACAGGGTTATGGCTCACTACGGGAATGTAAGTTGTAATAAGTCCGGTTTTCTTGAGGAGTTTCCTTGCATTATACCACAGGCTGAAGTACATGCGGGTAAAGATGTTGATGCTGTTTATGGATAATATTATAGTGCCGTCTGTTTTTAAGGCTTCTGAAATTTTCTTTATCATCTTAGCTAAGGCTGATTTATCATTTACATTAACAAGAACATTTATGAGAAGCGCAATATCAAATTGATGCTTAAATGAAAGTTTTGTTATATCAGA
>CAYQKJ010000023.1:0-8361 GCA_964418195.1 uncultured Methanosarcinales archaeon
ATATCAAAAAGAGCATCAATGCACTTCCATTCTTCAAACAGATTTCAAACAAATTTTCAGAAAATTATTATGACATCACAACTGCAGAATATGGCGGCCCGATGATTTCTTGCAAATATGAGAAAAAAGAAAACATTTTCTTCCAGAATTTCATGAAAGCCTTTGATGTGCATTGCAAAAAAAATAATATCATCACTGAGTTTGTCAGATTGAATTCTATGCTTGGAAATTACAAATTCTTCATTGAAAACAAGATTGAAGGAATAGTAAAAACAAAAGACATAGTGTATGTTGACTTGACAAAAAGCATGGACTCGATATTTGCAGATTTTAAGGAAGAGAATCGCAAGTCAATAAAGAAGGCAGAGCAGAATGCAGTAAAAATAATCATAAAAAATGATGACAAATCCATTGAGAAATTCAGGGAGCTCTATCTCAAGACAATGGAAAAAAGAAATGCAAGAGATGAATACAGGTTTTCCAAGGAATACTTTTTGACTCTCTTTAAGGAACTTGGCGATGGAGTAAAACTCTTTATTGCAGAATACAATTATATTCCAATAGTCGGCTCACTCCTCCTGCTTAAAGGTGATATCGCTTATGATTACCTAAGGGGTTCTGATGACAGATTTCAGAGTCTGAGGGCAAATAATCTGATGGTTTACGAACTTATAAAATGGTGCAAGATTCATAATTACAAATTCTTTGTGATGGGCGGAGGCTATAAGGAAAACGACTCAATATTCCAGTTTAAGTCATCTTTTTCAAGCACAACAGCCCCATTTTACAATTACATAAAAATTCACAATAAAGAGACTTATGAAGAATTCTTCAATGCATTCAAAAAATATGCTGAAGCAAATAAGCTGCATGCAGATGAGCACTATTTTCCAATATATCGGGGTGAACTCAATGGAAACTAGAATCCCTTTATCAAGACCTTACATTGATAAAGACGACATAAATGCGGTTAAAAATGTAATGAAATCAGGATATCTTAGTTTAGGCCCTAAACTTCCTGAGTTTGAAAGGGCCATTGCCGATTATGTCGGGGCTAAATATGCAGTTGCTGTCAACAGCGGCACAAGCGCCCTTCATCTTTGCATAAGAGCCACTGGCATAAAAGAGGGAGATGAAGTAATAACAACTCCTTACAGCTTCATTGCAAGCGCAAACTGCATCCTTTTTGAGAAGGCGACACCAGTTTTTGTAGACATTGATGAAAACACTCTCAATATTGATGCAGACAAAATAGAAGAAGTCATAACTGAAAACACAAAAGCAATCCTTCCTGTTCATGTTTTTGGACTGCCTGCTGAAATGGATAAGATTATGGCAATAGCCAAAAAGCACAATCTCAAAGTAATAGAAGATGCTGCAGAGGCATTAGGTGCAAAATACAAAGGACAGAATGTAGGTACTTTTGGCGATTGTGGCATTTTCGCATTTTATCCAAATAAGCAGATGACGACAGGGGAAGGAGGAATTATTGTTACAAATAATGAGCAGATTAGGGATTTATGCATCAGTATGAGAAGCCAAGGAAGAGGCGCTAATGATGATTGGCTAAAGCATGTTCGTTTAGGTTATAATTATAGATTGAATGAGATGAGCTGCGCCCTTGGTTTGTCCCAGTTAAAGAAAATAGATTTTCTCCTGAAAAAAAGGGCAGAAGTTGCTTCTTACTATAATACAATATTGAGCAAATTCAAAGATGTCATAATACCTTCTGAAAATCTTGAATTACAGCGTTCATGGTTTGTATATGTTATAAGAGTTAAGGAAAATATTTACAGAGACAAGGTGATAAAGATTCTTGTAGAAAATGGTATACAGTCAAAACAATATTTTCCGGCAATACATCTTCAGGATTTTTACAGAAATGAATTTGGTTATCATGAAGGGATGTTCCCCGTATGTGAGAAAGTAAGCAATTCCACACTAGCACTTCCATTTTTCACTTCAATGAAGAAATCTCAAGTAAAAACAGTTTGTAAATTATTAAAACAAGCAATAAAAGAATCTAAAACAGAATCTAAAAAAGAATAAATTAAAACATCAAGTAGGAAGGTGATTTTTCATGAACAACTTTTTTGCAAAAAAAACCATTTTGGTAACAGGCGGATGCGGCAGCATTGGAAGCGAGCTTGTGAAGCAGCTTCTTATGCTTAACATTTCCAAGGTAAGGATTTTTGACCATGATGAAAACGCCCTGTTCCACATGCAGCAGGAATTAGAATCTTACAATAATGTGAGATTTCTCGTGGGAGACATAAGGGACAGGGACAGGCTTAAACTTGCGATGGACGGCATAGATATAGTTTTTCACGCTGCTGCCTTGAAGCATGTGCCTTCTTGTGAATACAATCCTTTTGAAGCAATAAAGACAAATGTTCTGGGCACACAGAATTTGATTGAATCAGCCATGGAAAAAGGGGTTGACCGGGTTGTCACAATAAGCACAGACAAGGCAATAAATCCTGTAAATGTTATGGGTGCCACGAAGCTTCTTGCTGAAAGGTTGACAAGCTCAACATATTATTACAAAGGAGCGAAGAAAACAATTTTTTCATCTGTGAGGTTTGGAAATGTGCTTAATTCCAGGGGTTCTGTAATCCCTCTCTTCAGAGAGCAGATAAAGAAAAAAGAAATAACAGTAACGGATCCTAATATGACAAGGTTTGTTATGTCAATAAAGCAGGCGGTTTCCCTTGTTCTCAAGGCTGCTGAAATCATGCACGGCGGTGAAACATTCATTCTGAAAATGCCTGCCATGAAGCTGGGAGACCTTGCACACTCAATGATTGAAGAAATCGCTCCAAAATATGGCATACTTCCTGCAAATGTAAAGATAAAAATCATGGGCGCCAGAGTGGGGGAAAAAACCCATGAATGCCTCATGACAGAGGATGAAGCAAAAAATGCCTTGGAAACAAAGGATATGTTTATACTGCTGCCACTACTGCTTGTTCCCAATATGACAACTGCAAAGTTTTCCTACAAAGGGGCTAAAGCTGCCTCAACAAAGCTTTATGACTCAAAAAGCGTTAGGCTCCTTACAAAAGAAGAGATAAAGAAGTTGCTTGCGACTGAATGCTTTTTATAAATTTTTATCAGCATCTCTGAGATAACTTACACGTCTTTCACATTTTTTTTGAATATTCATTATTTCCAAATATCATAAAACTATTTAAATAAACAATAAAATCCTGTATTCTATGCCAAAAACCATTGTTTTTTTGGATTCATTCAAAAGAAGGTGCCCTTCAGAGAGCAAATTGGTTTGCAAGGCATATGACTTTTTCTTTGAGAACTATTACAATCTTTTCTATAATGCAATTGTGATTCCTCAACTCAAAAAGCTTTCTCAGAGCGCTGACATTGCCATTATCGCAATGGATTTCTCAACTGAGCGAAGGCTTGAAAAAGCAGGAATAAAGTTCAAAAGATTGTCACATTATGAGCTTGAAAAGATTGAAAAGCAGGCAGAAGAGGAATCAATGAGGTTTGCTGAATCAATTCCGAATCTGAACCCTGGGCTGAAAGAGGCAGTTGATTACAAGGGTATTTCGTTGTGGGACATGGATATTATTGACATATGGGAATCTTTCATGCTGGGCATAATCAAAAATATAAATGTTATAAGCGAGATAATTAGAATTGAAAAGCCAAAGAAAATACTTATTTTTGACAGCTGTTCTGAATTTGGAAAAATTCTTAAAAATACATGCGCGACTAAGAAAATCAAATTTTCAGATAAAACACGTTTTATTTCTAAAATTAAATTCTATACGCTTAAAATAGGAATGAGGATTGCCCTAAAAACTATGGGAGAGTTTATCAGCGATGTAAGAAAACTGAGAAAAATAAGGACTTCGGTATTTTCTGATAAGAATTTCAGGAAAAGCGATGCGATTCTTGTAACTAATTCTGCCAGAGTGGTTAAACTCACGATTCCCTGGGCAAAAAGGTTGCGTAAGTGCAGTTTTGAGGTCATTGGATTAAGCGATTCAGATAAAAAACTTTATACTGATGAAAAAATAAATTACACCCCTTTTTCTTTATTTATAGATAAAAAATTGAATGAGGAAATTGATTTTCACGAAAAGAGATTAAAAAAATTGTGGAATAAGAACAAAAGAGATTTTGTTTCGATAAAATACAAAGGAGTGGCTATTAATGATTTGATTAGCGACTTATTTGAGTTTCTTTTCAAAATAAGATTCCCTGAACTAATTCTTCATGTAACTATTACTGAGAGAATTATAGAAACAAAAAAGCCGAAGCTTATCATTCTATATGACTGCTGGAATTACTTTGTCAAGACAGTCCTGAATGCTGCCAGAAAAAACGGTGTAAAAACCCTTTTTATCCAGCACGGAGTGCTATCTGACATTCCCCTTTTCTCAAAAACAAATGTTGACGCAATGGCTCTTTACGGCGAAGAAATGAAAAGGATACTTGTGAAACGCGGCAATGAAGGGGAAAATATGTTTTTGACAGGAATGATTCAGCTGGACTATGCGGCAGAAGCGATTTCACATCAGAAGAAATATCAGAACAGGGTATTAACAAAATTGAACCTTTCAAAAGATAAAAAAACAGTCACATTCTTCTCGCAGCCATTGTTGGAGCAGGAGCTGTTGCCAGCCCTCTATGAGCTCTTTGAAACAATGAAAAAGATGCCGGATGTTCAGCTCATAGTAAAACTGCATCCCGCAGAGAGTCCAAAGCAGATAAAGAAAGTTATGGAAGCAGTTGGGGTTAGGGCAACTATTGTGAAGGATCTTTCGGTTGGAGAGGTGCTCAGCGTTTCAGACGCTGCTGTTGTGATGACATCAACAACATATCTGGACGCGCTAGCCTTCGACAAGCCGCTGATTGTACTCAGGCCTGTTGGAGAGGATGTTTTACCCTGTGTTAAAGATGGTGCTGCATTGGGCGTTTATAGAAAAAGGCAGCTTATATCAGCATTAAAAAGGGTATTTTATGATAAGAAAACTTTGAGGAAACTTGCAGTTCACAGGAAAAAGGCAACAACAAGGTATGCTTACAAAATCGACGGGCAAGCATCTGAAAGGATAGCGCTATTGATAGAAAAACTTGTAAGATGATGAAAATGGACATCCTATTCACTTTCATTAAGTTTTTGATAAGCATAGTCAAACTGCCCTTCCAATTGCTATTGAATTTGTTTCCCCAGAGAACAAGAATCTTCCTATCGTCCGTAGATACTTCTATTCGTTTTAATGATGTTGAAAAACAAATAAGAAATATTCTGCGCAATAAAAAAAGTGCACATAAGAAAGGATGTGAAAAAAATAAAAACAATAAAAAAATGACAATTCTTGATGTCGGCGGCGGGGAAGGAGCAATTTCAGCTTTTATTGGGAGGAAAGATTTTGACATAACAGTTTTGGACAAAAACAAAACTACATTAAAAAAGGCCTCAAAGCGTGGTTTGAAAACAGTTTTATCAGACGGCTGCAACATACCTTTCAAAAATAACAGCTTTGATTTTGTGGTGTCAATAGCATCTTTTCAGTATGTTGATAAAAATAAGAGAGTAAGATTTCTCAGAGAGTTAAAGAGAGTTGCAAAAATCGCGGCTATAGTTTATACTCCTATTGATTCTGCACTTGCAGTTGAAACGAAGCTTCATAAATTTCGCCAACAAATTTATTTTCCCGACCCGTGGCTGGAGCTTGAGCTAAGCAAAGGGCTCCCTTCCATTTCACTTCTAAAAAAAGAATTAAAAGGCGCGAAATTTTTCGGCATCCAGAACCAACATGTTTGGTATTGCACAATGCTCTTAGAAAGCATACCTGTTCTGAATCTTTTTGTCCCGGGCATATTTTATTCTCTGTTTTTGCGATACTCTGACAACAAGCCGCCTTACTTGGCGTATGTGATTGTTTGGAAAAAAATCTGAATGTGAAGAAAAATAAGATTTTCATAGGCTGAAAATAATTAACTTTATAAATAACATTTTTTACTTTCTTTTTCTATAAGTGATTTGGGGGATTTGCCAATGGCTGAGGATAGTTTTCAGAATAAAATAATCATGGTTACTGGCGGCACAGGCTCTTTTGGGCATACTATTGTCAAAAAACTTCTGGACAAAAATCCCAAAGAGATAAGAATCTTTAGCAGAGACGAGAAAAAGCAAGATGACATGAGGTATGAATTTGAGGGAAACAAGAAACTTAGATTTGTAATCGGCGATGTGAGAGACAAGGATTCTCTGAGAAGAGCTATGCGCAATGTCGATATTATCTATCACGCTGCTGCTTTGAAGCAGGTGCCGCATTGCGAGGAAAATGTTTTCCAGGCGGTTCTTACTAATGTGGTTGGCGCCCAGAATGTTGTTGACGTGGCGCTTGAATATGATGTTTATAAGGTGATTGCCATAAGCACAGACAAGGCAGTAGAGCCTGTCAATGTGATGGGAATGACCAAGGCAATACAGGAAAGAATAATGATTTCTGCTAATCTCCACAAGGACGGTAAAAGGACCAAATTCAGCTGTGTGAGATACGGCAATGTTCTTGCCACCAGAGGCTCAGTGATTCCACTTTTTCTAAAGCAGATAAAAGCAGACAGGCAATTAACAATAACAGACAAAAGGATGACAAGATTCATATTAACTCTTGAGGAAGCAATTGAACTCGTATTCAAGGCTACGGAAATTATGGTCGGCGGGGAAATTTTCACATTGGAATTGCCTGCGCATACTGTTCTGGATCTGGCTGAAGTGATGCTATCTGAATTCAATGCCAAAAACAAGGAAATAAAAGTTATTGGAATAAGACCTGGTGAGAAGATTCATGAAACTCTTGTTTCACCTACAGAATCTCTCAGAACAGTGAAGAAGAAAAATCTTTTTATAATACTGCCCCAAATAAAGATAGCACAGATTGAGCAGAAATATCCCCATTACCAGAACGAAAACATTTTCAGGTTTTCTTCAGATACTGCAAGGCGTTTAAGCAAGACCGAACTGAAAGAACTGCTTGAAAAGAATGAGCAGCTATTAAAAGACAATGAACCAATATAAATTCTTCGTAACAGGCGGAAGCGGGATGCTGGGTTCAGCGCTCTGCTTTGAACTCGGAAAAAGCAATAAGGTTGCAGCGAATTACCATTCTTTCCCATTAAAATCAACATTTGCAGATTTTACCAAACTTGACCTGATGGATTTTCACAGAACAGACAGCATTATATCAGCAATTAAGCCGGATTTCCTGATTCACACAGCAGCCCTTACAGATGTGGATGCCTGTGAAGAAAATCCAGAACTTGCAAGGAGAATTAATGTTGACGTAACGAAAAATCTTGCAAGGCTATGCGGAAAACACAGGATAAAAATGATTCATATCTCCACCGACTATGTTTTTGATGGAAAAAAAGGAAATTATACTGAAAGAGATATTCCACAGCCGCTCAACATATATGCAAAAACAAAGTATGAAGGCGAACTTGCTGTTAAAAAAGCTCTGACTGATTATTTGATTCTAAGAACATCAATTTTTGGCTGGAATCTGAGAGAAAAAAAGAGTTTTGTTGAGTGGATAATAGATAATTTAAGCAGAAATAAGCCGATAAAGGTGGTGAATGATCAATTCACTTCTATGATATTTGTAAACGACCTTGCGAAAATGATTGAAAAAATGGCAGAGAAAAATCTTTCAGCCATTTACAATATTGCATGCCATGCTCCGCTGAGCAAATACCGGCTTGCAATTGAAACAGCAAAGACATTCTCTTTCAATTTTGACTTAATCAATGAAATAACAAGCGAAGAATTAATGAAAACGGTTAAATGCAGAAAAGCAGAGCGTCCAAAAAATGTTTCTCTTAATGTATCAAAAATAGAAAAAACGCTATCGCAGAAGATGCCAGAAATTCCACAATGCCTAAAACACATGCGCATTATAGAAAAAGAATTTAAAGAGAGTTTTATTTTAGAAGATAAATCGGAAAAATAAGTAGGAGAATGCCTTAAATGAAATTTGAACTCAAAAAACTTGAAAAGAAAGTGGATGAGCGAGGTTGGTTTGCAGAGATTCTAAGAGCTGATGATTTGCCGGCTTCTGAAATGAAAAACTTCGGTCAGATTGGAATCACCACAGCAAAGCAGAATATTGTCAAAGGAAACCACTATCACAAAAGAAAACTGGAGTGGTATTGCGTATTAAAGGGAAAAGCACTGATTGTCCTGCAGGACAACGTGACGAATGAAAGAAAGGAGATTGTTATGAGTGAAAAGGAGCCATCGATTTTGAAAATTTACCCAGATGTTTCGCACGCCATCAAAAACATTGGAAAGGGTATGATGTATCTCCTGATTTACACCAATGA
>CAYQKJ010000024.1:0-8354 GCA_964418195.1 uncultured Methanosarcinales archaeon
CACTCCCTGCCCAAAAAAGGGACGAGGAAGGAGTCTTCTTGCCCAACAAGATAAAGAACAAAAAAAGGTGACGGCTTCCTGCACTTCCCACTCTTAAGAGCAGTACAATGCAGAACGTGGACCTGCTTGACTTCCGAGTTCGGGATGGGATCGGGTAGAACCAGGCCGCTCTGGCCGTCTGGAAATGAAGAATAAAGAAGATATATTTAAAGGTTTTTATTTGCCAGGATTAAGCCCTTCATAAAGAATTTTGTTATTAACAGTCATTAATGGGCGGCATAAATCAAAAGATGTATAATGTGCGAAAGCCGTTTCTTCACCGCGAAATTTTCTATTCCGCCATTCTTACCTTGCTAAGCGCCAATTAACTGTTTAGCGATCCTGTGCGCTTTTGTGAAAATACATATTATAACTACTAATCAGTAACGAAAGATTTATATAGGTGCTATTCTTACTGCTAAACATGGAGCAAGAGAGCATTTTGGAAGAAGAAGTGAGAAAAACAGATAAATTTGCAAAGGACTTTTTCTACAAGGTGATTGACAGGTTAAAAAAGGCAGGAGCGCCGGGCAAAGAATATGTCATTCCGCCAATAAAATTCGTGGAACAGCGCACAGAAGCAGAAGAGGAGAGATATAGGGAATTAAACAGTGCCATAAAATTTGCAATACGCTCATTAAGTAATGATTCAGCAAAAAAACAGCCAAAAAGAGGAAAAAGAAAAGCAGGAGAAATAAACGCAAATCTAAATCCTGAACAGATTAAAAAGAAAATCACTGAAATGCTCGGGTATAATATTTTTGAAGAAAAAGAACAATTAGAGCAAAAATTATCCCCAAAAGCTGAAGGCGCATATGACATTGAAAAAAAAGAGATTCAGGTTAAGAAAAATATTTTTGAAAATGGGAATATATATGAGGTAGCATCGCACGAATTGTTACATGCGATAAGGGATCAACTAATTAAGCAGAAGGAATTTACTGTGTATTCTGTTGTTAACAAGAAAAAAATCGCCAAAATGGTGGAAGAAGAAAGATACAAAGAATGCGGGGAAAAAATTGTTTATATAAAGCCTGAGGCAATGGAATTCTTCTCACAGATGAATTACATTGTCATGGAGTCAATATTCGAAAATACATCAGAATATATACCAAATGAGAAGAAAAAATTGCAAGAGATATCAACCTTAGAAAGATTGAGGGAGGCGCATAAAACCATCAAGAACAATGTAAAAGAAAGGCTGGAAGAACTGCTTGAAGTTCATTTGGGAATCATGTCAGATATTAAAAAAATTATTGCCGATAAAACTGCACATCACAAACCTGCCACAAGCCAGTATAATGAAAGGGATGTAGAAAACCTTGATAAAAAATACCAATATTGGCAAGGTTTGGTTAAAAACATATTTAAGAATGCAGATTATCTCTATATAGTGGCTGATTTGCCTCAGCAATCTATAGAGAAAGTGCAGGATGGAATCCAAATCTTGGTGAATGCATACAAAAAGGAGCAACTCTCAGAAGAAATACAGAAATTTTCTAATTACAAAAAAGCCAGAGAAGAATTTAGGGCAGCATTAACAGAAGCAGAAATAATAAACATATTATGGGAAAGAGGAAGGGGGCATGATATTGCAAAAATCGCTATAAATGAGTATAAAGAAGAGCTGAAAGAAAACTGGCCCAAGGTATTTCTCATGCCTGCTGATGAGGTTGAGAGAAGGTATGTGCTGCCTGTGAAGAAAGAGATTGAGAAGATGCAAAAGAACTTTATATAATCAAAAACCTCGGCTTAAAAGCCAAAGTATGCTCGGTAACAATCAATAAAAAGAATTAGTATGCTTCCAACTCTTTTATTCTGTTTCTTATGGTCTGCACATATTTTTTCTGATTCCTTATTTTCTGCAACCTACGAGCCAATTCTGGGTCCTCTAGAACTGCCTCAATCCACTTTGCAAAATCGTTCTTCTGGTGGTCATCGTTTACGTGATAAACAAAATCCACTTTGTTCATGCTTTCTATCGCATTAGCTAATTCATAGACATTCCTGACTATGGTGCCATTGCACATCCAGAATGCCGAATCTGGGCTGCAGTCAGCCAGAACCCTTTTGCTCAATACCTCGTTACTTTCATTATTTGCCATTTTTTCCAAGTAATATTTTAGAAGGAAATATGAGTAACAATATATTTTTTATTATAAATTGTTAAGTAGTGTTTTATAAAGGTTTGTTACAAGAAATAGTCGTCATAAATTTCTTGTTAATATATACGACTCAGCACATATACAGTCCGTCAATTAAACAAGATAAACAGAGCATTAAAAGGGAAAAATTGGAAAAAAACAATAAATATTAAAAGATACTCGTCAAGATTCATTAAGAAGAAGGAGCTTTAAAAGCAATTGAGCAGAAAGATGGTTTATTCTCACTTTTTTAATGTCATACTTTCCAACCCTTGCTAACTCTCACTTTTTTGAAAAAACTTTATATACAACATAGTGCCCAAATGTTAAAAAGAGGTTTATTGCTGGTTGTTGAAAGCACTAAAAGAGGTTCATAGATGGCTTTTATAAGGGTAAAAGGCAGAGGAAACAGAAGATATGCCTATCTTGTTTCTGAAAAGTGGACTGAAAGAGGCCCAAGGCAGAAAGTGAGTTCTTATCTAGGAAAGGTTGTAAAAATCGATAGAGAAAAAGAAGTGAATTTCTTTGACATTTGTGACGAGAAAACCCTGAAGGAAATGGATTTCAAAGCACTTGTGCTAAAGCTTGTTGAGCTAGAGCTGTTAAGAAATGGATTCAAAAAAGAAAAAGTTAAAACCTACACCAAAGAATTAGACGGAAAAATAGTTAATGCTGATATTGGAAAAGTGAGTTTTTTCTGCAAGAATTCAAAAGCAAATAAGTCAAAGGAAAAAGACGCTGTATTGCAGATTAACGAAGGATTTCTGTGCAGCAAAACAATAAAGCAGCTGATAAGGATTGGAAGTGAAAGAGATGAACGAGATAAAGCAATAGGTGCTGTCATAGATGCTGGAACAGCAGCACAATCAAAAGCAGAAGCTGAAAATGAAGAAGACTTTAATGAAAAAATCGATGGCTTTACGCTTGCCAGGCTCGTCGTGAATTCTGGCCTAAATGTTGAAAAAGAGATTTTTCTTAAGCTTTATGAGAAATGCATAAATAAAGAACTTGGCTTAGAGCTGCCTGAAAACTTCTAGAAAAAAAGTAGAAAAAGAGTTATAATTCGTAGCTAAGAAAAGAAATATTTAATTAAAAATCAAAGTTTACATATCATGTTCGCCTTCAATTTTAGGTATAAAAAAGGTTGAAAAGAAAAAAACGACGATAATTCATAGCTAAAAATTATAAAAAAACAGAAAAAAAATCCTCAGCATAAATATTAAGACATAAATAAAATATCGAGACATAAATATCAGAATGCTTTGTCTTTTAATCAATAGCCCTGGGCGCTTATCTTGAACATCACGTCAGAAATGTCTTTTTTCGAGAGAATCCCTTCTTCCATCAACTCGACAAGAACCTGCACAACTTCCTGCTTCTCAATCTTGTGAGTCTTGAACATGTATGTGATAATTACCTCAAAAACATCCTTCTCAAGCTTCTGCTCTTTTGATATGTTCACTACTTCTGAAACAAAGTTCTGCCTGGAGAAGGATTCTGACTTTACCAGCTCGATGAGCTTGTTTATAACGTCCTTCTCAATCTCACCCTTGCTTGCCTTGTATAACTGGTTAGAGAGCCCACTAAGCTGCGCGTTTGAGACGAGATTTTTAACATGAGCTATCCTTTCTTTGATATTGCTCACAAAAGGGATTTGAATGCTCTGCAGTTCTTGCCCTGTTAGTTCGATAGTGATTTTGCCTGTCTTCATAAGAGGATATTGCTTAAAATTAATCCTGGTGACATCCAAATAGTCAATTTCCTTGGTGTGAAGGAGCATTATGCCTGAACTGTAGAGCAGCTTGTCTTCCAGAAATTCCAATTTCAGAAGATTGAGCGTGATAACAACATAAAAAATATAGACGAGAAAACCTATAATAAAACCAAATTTGACAAATTCCAGCATCATTCCTGTATTCAGGTTGAACATATCAACAAACATGAGAAAAGGGTCTTCGCCCAAGCTTAAAATTATGAGCTTATAGGCGCCGAAAATTATGAGCAAAGCGAGAGCAAGTTTTGAAATTCCTGAAAGAACTGCTTGAAAAATACTTGCTCTTATTACAAGAAGAGCCGCTGCTTTAGAGCTGTCAGATTCTGCTTCGTGTTTGTCCGGCATTTTAACAATCTTAAGTGTTTTTATCGTCGTCAAAGACAAAGAGCACTTTTCTCTCCTTCTTGTCAAATGACTTAACACTTTTAAACTTTTTTAATTTTTCAGAAACCTCGCTGAGAGAGCTTTTCTTCAATTCCTCTCGAATGAAATCCAGCACTTCCTTTATTTCAGAATAGTGTGCGTATACAGCTTCTGCCTTCTTCCTCTCCTCTGACGACTTCTGCTCGAGCCCTGCTGCAACTTCGTCCTGCTCTCTAATTATGGTTTTTAGCTTCTCTATTTCAGAATCCTTTTTTGAAGGTTCAGAGCTGCTTTCCTCTTCGCTAGAGAAAAGATGCACATTCTTATACACAAAATCCAGGGCTTCGTTGAATGATGTAAAGCCTTGTTTCTTAAGGCTACCATAGATTTCAAGCTGAATTGGGATTACGTCTATAATCTGCTCTTCTTTGTATATAACAGATGCGTTTGGCTTTCTTTCCTTCAGTGCATAGAGCGCCTTGAAAACATCCTCTGCCTCTTTTTTTGAAAGCAAAGAGGCCTTTTTGTTCTTGTCTGCATTGCTGCAGAAGCATATCTCCTCGGAATAAAGCCCTCCCAGCCCCATATCAACTGCCAAAAATTTCACAAGTTCCTTTTCTGATTTCTTCAACAGGGCAGAAAAATTCTCAAGGCTGAGCAGAAATATACTCTCGACGCCAGGAATAAGCCTGGGTGGCAGTTTGTATTCCTCACCTGCTTTCAGAATCCTATTGCTCCAGCTCTGACTGTCCAGCAATCCTAAGATAGTATTTTTAGAGTGCTCCTGCCTGCAAAGTATGAGATTGCCTTTGCTGAAGAGCTCTATAAAAAGCGTGAAACTCTCACTTTTCATATTAAAGCTAAACTCCAAAACTCTCTCAAAGTCTGACTGGGAAATGGCAGAAACAGTCGCATTAGTGAGATATTTCCTCAAGAGGGAGCACATTCTGGGAGGATTTTGCAAAGCAGAGGGCTTTCTAGAGCTTATGAACAAAAGTGAGGGGAAAACTATCCTTAAAAGCACCTTTCCTTTTGAAGGAATGTGAAACTGGAACAGAAACTGCCTGCTGCTCAGCTGATAAACCTTCTGAAGCCTTGCTCCTGCCAGATGCTGCATTTCTGAGAGGAAAAAAGATAGCTCAAATGCAGAGAGCTTCTTTAAAAACAACCCTTCTGTTCTTTTTAAATCATTCATAAGGCATTCCCAAGATTAAAATTGCAGGCAGGTATAAAAAGATTGCCATAAGCTGAAAATGGCTGCTAAACCCTCACTTTTCAAATATAAGCCTATTTTTGTAGCTCATTAAGACACACGCAAACATCCACCAAAACGAGATTTTTGACACTCTTAGTGATAAGGTTTTTATATAGGAAATAGTTTAATGCATATATGGGGTGGTTCTCAGCACTTCTCGGAAGGCGCGAAAAGGCAATTTCTGCAATACAGTCAGTTGAGTCGAGCATAAAGCTCTCCTTTATAAAAGTAAGGGAGGACATAGCCAGAATCGGGCTGTGGATCAGGTATTTTTCTGAAGAAACCCTGAGAAACGAGGCAGAGCATAATTCGATAAATTCTGAAATTATCAGGCAGAGGTCTGAAATTGAGATGCTGAAGATCAACCAGGAAAGAATTGTGTCTGCGTTTGAAAAAAATACTGAAATAATTTCAAACCTTACTTCCAAAATTGAAAAAATGGATTTAGAGATTGCAAAGGAAAAGGAAAAAACAGTGGAAAAAACTCAGGGGACAAGTAAAGGGACAAGTCAGGGACATTTAAGGGACATGTCCTTGCTAAGGAAGAAATACGAAAAAGCGCAAAAAGACAGCATAATACCAAAGGAGATTATGGAAAAAGCAATAATTGAGGATATGAAACCATTCCTTAATAAAAACATATTGACTGCAAGCGAGCTGGAAATACTAAAGGTGCTTTATTATTATGAGCGCCCATTAAGTTACAATGAGATTTCAAAAATCGTCGGAAAAAAGGAGAAAAGCATAAGAAACCTCATTTATGAACTTCGAAAGAGGGGAATTGAGATTCTGGACAAGCCGATTGGAATACGGGAAAAAGGATTTTACTTAAGCGGAAATGCAAAAATAATGATTTCTGGAAGATAAATTGTTATTATGTGCACTCATTCTAATCTAAAGACTGCTTTGTCACGGTTTTTGTCCTTTGTGGCATAAGGACATGTCCCTAAACAAGGGACAAGTCGGGACATGTCAAATATGTAAAAATGATGAGATTTTATTAAAAAAATCTTTTAGAAAATAACAATTAAAAAAAACTAAAAATAAATATCTTTGGGCTTTAGCCCAAAGTACAATAAAATGCGAAGCATTTTATGTACAAAAAATCTTCGATTTTTTTGTATTCTCGCAATTTTTGATAAAAAAATTTAACAAAAATCAAAGCTGCAAAAATAAAATAGTAAAGGGTTGAAAAATAGGAAAAAGAGCAGCAGGAGCTAAAAGTGAAATTCAATGAATAAAAGCAAAAGGAGGACAAGAATAGCTAAAATAAGAGCGCAAGAAAAGAAAATCGTGTGAATGAAAAGTGAGAGATAAGAGAGTCTAAAAAACATCAGAAAAAACAGATAAATGCTTTAAAATGGCTAGAAATGCAAAATTAGAGCTTTAGAACCTTTTTGACTGCTTTTTCAGCATCTGAAAGAAACTTTTTTAAGCCAGCTGATGAGTCAAAAATGAGAATTCTATGGCCTTTTTCCCTGGCTTCTATAAGGCATACTTCAAATATCTCAGCATCGAGGTTTTCCCTCACTTTTGCGCTTGGATATCCTCTTTTCTGAAGCCTTTTTTTAAGAACTTTGAGTTTGCATGTGCATACCAAGCATAGATTTGCATAATTGCAAGGTAAAAAGTGAGAGATAAGAGAGTCTATAACAAAGCCTTTAATGGTTTTTTTGGCTTTTTGGGGCTTTCCAGCCTTTTTTATGAGTGTTATGAGTATTCTGTTCAGTTTTTTGGGGTCAATGATGTAACACTGCCTTTTTTTGTCAAAAACAGCACTAAGCTTTACTTTATTTGCAGGTTCTTTTACTAGCTTGTTAACGTTGAGATATTCAAAAACGAGCTTTTTTGCCAGAAATCTAGCCAAGGTTGTTTTGCCTGTGCATGGTGTTCCTGTAACAAGAAGAACTATGGGCTTTTTGTGGTTTTTTTCTGCTTTTCTGATTATTCTTGTGCTTTTTATGCCTTTTGTTAGTTTTTTAGCCATTATTAAACCTTTTTTATCGTTAAAATATGAATTGCTGACAGATAAATTTTAGCTGCAACTCAGCACAAATTAAATGTTTGGGCACTATGCGAAAAGTGAGAGTTTACTGCTTTTGCCAGTGGCCTGTTCATAATTTCATCAGGCGCTTTTCAAAATCTTGTATAATAAAATTTTTGCCTTTTTTAACTACCTTGTGCCCTTCTTTCTCGAGGAGCTTCCTCTGATTTGGTATGCCGCCGGGATATTTTTCATTCAGTATTCCATCAGATTTCAGTGTGCGCCAGTACGGCGTGATATCCTTTTTCCCTTGTTTTGCTTCTTCCTCTGCTGCATATGCTGAAACCCAGGCGAAAATGCCTGTGGTGATTGGGCAGCCTATTGTTGCGCGATGCTTTTTAGCAAGCATTTTGCGAATCTGGTTTATTGTGATTACTTTTCCTTTTGGAACCTGTTTCATTATAGCATCAACTTCTTTTGGAGCCGGAATAACAACAGTGCCAGTTCCCCATCGCTTAGACATTTTGCCGGTTATCTTCACAACTTTAGGCAATCCTTTATCGTCATTCAACTTTTCTTTCCAGGATTTCTTCTTATAGCTCATACTCCCATCTCCTAAAAACTTAGTTTGATGCCTCAGATTTAGTTTTATGTCTATGTCTTAATGCATTATGTAAATCTTTGGGCTTTATTAATTTTTATAATGATGTTTATAATTTAATGGTTTAACGAAAGTTTAACGTAAAAAATCTTTAGATGTAAAATATCTTTAGTAAAGAATTTTAATGCTAATAC
>CAYQKJ010000025.1:0-1360 GCA_964418195.1 uncultured Methanosarcinales archaeon
CAATAGATTTTATTTCATCATATACCAGTATTTCTCCTTTCTCTTCCTGAAAAAATGCGAGAGGCTTTTATAAAAAAAGAAGCATAGCGCTGGAATAAGCACAATAGGTATTATAACCTTAGAGGGATTTGACTTTGCACTATTTGAAATTTTCAGTACAAGATTTTTAATCTGTGCAACTGAATTGCCGGCCATTGTTATAAAACCGCTCTTAGTCCCAGATTCTTTTGCTGCACTGCTTTCTTCTTTTTTGCTTTCCTCTCCAGGCTTTTCGCCTGCAACTCCTATTGCTGCTCCTGTTATTGCAGGCGCGTTTCTGAAAAAGTCTATCGCAGTTGCAAGCCCTGTTGTCAGGAAAGAGAATATGCCTCTCTTTTGTGCAACTGCAGAAGCTTCTTTGGAATTGTTTTCAGCAAGCTCATTTTCAGACAGGCTTTCAGGAATGTATTCGCAATTCTGAACAGTCACAAGCTTTGTATTGTTTGTGCCGCACATTCTCTTGTCAGCGCATTCCCTTGACATAAAGCCTGATTCATTGCAGCTGCTCCATTCAGTGCAAACCCAGTCCTCTGTGCAGTTTTCATAGGTCAGCGTTATTTTAGCTGTAGCTTGTGTCTGAGTATAAGATACCATGGGGCATCTCTCTGCTTCTAAAGGCAATCCTTCTGCTGTTCCGCAGTTGTTTGCGTCTGTGCAGTCCCTGTCTCTAACGCCGTTTACGCAGGAAGACCATGCTGTGCAGCTCCAGCTGGGAGTGCACTTATTTGCTATGGTTATGCTTATGGTTTCACTGTCTGAAAGGTTTCCATCACTGACTGAGAATGTAGCCATATAAGAACCTGCCTGCGTATCGTTTGGAGTCCAGCTAAAACGTCTTGTTAAGTTATTAAATGAGGCTCCAGCAGGCATATTTGATGCAGAATAATTCAGGGCGTCATTGTCAGCATCTGTTGCAGATATTGTAAATTCCAAAAGGCTTCCTTCATCAATCTGCTTGTTTCCGATTGACTGCAGCACAGGCGCTGCATTGACATTTGTGACTGTGATTGTAATATTCTCTGAAACAATTCCTCCCTTGTTGTCATTTGCCTCAAAGTGAACATTTGGATAGGTTCCTGCCTGAGTGTAGTTTGGAGCCCATGAGAATGTTCTTGTTGCCTGATTAAATACTGCTCCTGCCGGCAGGTTTGAGTATGAAAAATTTAGTGTATCAACATCTAAATCAGTTGCATTTAAAATGAATGTCAGTGTGCTGCCTTCTGCAACTATTTTGTTGCCTATCTGCATTAGTTGAGGAGGGTGATTTCCTGTTTCATTAACTTCTATAAACACGATTTTTAAGTCGGAAAGCCCGCATGAA
>CAYQKJ010000025.1:1460-8351 GCA_964418195.1 uncultured Methanosarcinales archaeon
ATTAGCAAGTTCAGTTATTACAGGAGAATGTTTTGCGGTGCAACTGCAGGTTTCATTCGAAAATTCAGAGTAATTTCCTAAATAAGTAATGTTGCAATTATTCAAATCATTAACTGCATTGCATACTCTCAAATCTTGCGAAGTGCAGATATAAGCAGTGCAATTCCAGTTTGGGCTGCATTCAGCATAAGAAATTTGTGAAAAGTTTATAAGACAGAATAATAAGCTCAAAATTAAGAAAATAAATAGCTGAAACTTTTTTCTATAAACTCTTCCATGCTCAGAGAGCATCATCACGAAATCATCACCTAATCTTTTTTGCATCGACTTTGCACAGTCATATCTCCAAATCCTAAATCCCCCGAATCCTAAATTCAGCAGCCACATATAAAAGTTTTTATTTTGCAAAGTGAACTTTTATATTTTGTAAAACAGATTTTCATAAAGGTTTTTCATAAAAACTTTTCTTAAATTGATTTTTTCTTAACTTGACTTTAATTTTCACTTAGACAAGTTTGAGTCCTCATTAGAAAACCGCCATGAGAATATTTCCTCCATCGCAGTTTTGTAATGAAACATTGCAATAAAACATTTTCTAATCGAAAAATCTAAATATCACTATGGTTTTGTTCATTCGATGAACCCTATATTAAATGTATTCTTACTAAGTTTAATGGCAGGACTTGCCACAGGAATAGGAGGTTTACTGGCCATAATAAAGAAGCCTGGAAAAAAGTCATTCGGTTTTCTGATGGGGCTTGCAGCAGGTGTGATGATTACCCTCTCTTTTCTGGAATTAGTTAATGAGGCACTGCAATTAAGCGGTTATTTGATAACCACAATAGGCTTTGGTGCCGGTGCATTATTCATGTTTTTGCTTGATGTTTTTATACCGCACATTCGTTTTGGGGAAAAAGAAAAAAGCATGTTCAATAGCAAGTTATTTAGAACAGGAATATTAGTTTTTATCGGCATTTCAATACATAATATTCCTGAAGGCATTGCTGTTGGTGCAGGATACATGCATTTGCCAAAATTCGGATTGTTCATAGCATTCGCAATAGCCCTGCATAATATTCCAGAAGGCATAGCCACAGCCCTGCCCTTGTGCAAAGGAGGGCTTTGCAAGCTGAAATCTTTTGAACTCGCCCTGCTTTCTGGTTTAGTCGAGCCTATCGGCGCCTTAATCGCTGCCTTATTTTTGGTTTCATTCAAAACTTTTATACCGCCTGCCTTAGCCTTTGCAGCAGGAGTGATGGTTTTTATCACACTGGATGAACTTGTGCCAATGGCAAGAAAGTATGGGCATCAGCATTTCACTGCAATGGGAATAATATCTGGAGCAATTTTTGTGTTTTTGCTATCCGGCATTTTCGGTGTTTGATGTTCAGCCAAAAAGCATTCTTATCAAATCACCAAGATAATGGGTTATAATTATTACTATGAGTGCAATCAGCAGGTGTTCTGCAACCACTTTGAAAACTCTTTCTTTTTCTTTCTTAGCCATGTAAAAACTGAAGATTCCCAGCAACAGCAAACCCCATCCTGCGCTGATAATGACTGCTGTCGTCAGTGGAAACAACAGGATTGGGACGATAAATGTTGCTCCAAAAAAGAATTTTGTCAGGAATGTTGAGATTGTAGACTGCCAAATCTCTCTTGGAGTGTGCTTTCCCTCTGACTCTTCAGACATATGGATTCCAAAGGCGTCTGAAAAAGCATCTGCAACTGCTATTGTTATTATTCCGCCGAGAACAGCGAGTCTTGAATTGGTGCCTGATTGCAGCCCCACCATCAAGCCAAGTGTAGTTATTATGGCTGAAGTAATTTCAAAACTGAATCCAGTTTTAACAGAATGATTCATCTTGCCAAATGGGCATTGGGGGTATAAATATTTTGTGCATTTTTGTGAAAAATTAATAGAGAATAATAACATAAAAATGCATTTCTTATTTATAATAAAAAACAAAAAAATCAACCAAAAAAAGTTGGGACAAAATATGCAAATATGAGTCCACCTATTATTCCTAGCACCCACATTATTAATGCATAATTCAGAACTATTTTCCACTTTATCACTCTTGAAACTCCAAGCATTGAAGGCAGGCTGAGGGCAGGTCCTGTGAGCAGGAACGCAAGTGCAGGCCCTGTTCCCATTCCCAAGCCAATGAGCTCTCTTACAAAGGGAATTTCAACAAGAGTTGGAGTGTACATCACCACGCCTATTATTGACGCCAATGCTATTGGGAGAATTCCGTGGCTTAGGTATCTTGAGATTATTTCATTTGTGAGGAATATCTTAACAATGCCTATTATGAATATTCCTACAAAAACCAGCGGTAGAATTTTCTTTACAAAATCCCATATATTTACAGCCCATTCTTTTAGGTCATTCGCGATTGAAAGTTCTTTGTCATGATATTCAATTTTTATTCCATCAGCTTCTGTTTTTTCAGCCCTGTCCCATATTTTTCCCACAACAGCCCCGGTGATGAGCGCAGCGCTCAAAGCAAGAATAGCTCTTCCGATAACGAATTTCCAGCCGAGCAAAGTGGAAGTGAGAATTAAAGCAGCAGGGTTTATTGCAGGAGTTGCAAGCAGGAATGTGATAGCCGGGCCTAAGCCGGCGCCTCTCTTCTTTATCGCTGCAAAAAGGGGAATTATGGAGCAGGAGCAGACAGAAAGGAGAGGGCCTCCAAAAGCAGCAATGAAATAAGCTTTCGTGCTTTTTCTGCCAAGATGCTTTATAATAAGCTCTTTTGGAATGAAGGTCTGGAGAGCTCCAGCAATCAAGAATGCGAAGAGCAGGCAGAACCACGCTTTCTGGCCATAGCTTAAAAGCGTATAAAATGGCACCTGCCATTTCGGTGTGTCTGGAGAGATTGGAAAGGGCTCTTTAGGGTAGATTCCTTGTTCTATCAGTTTGCTCTTTTTCATAGCACCGCTCCATTCATAAACTACAAGAATTGAAAGAAGAAGAATTATCAAAGTTATTCCAAAAAAGATTCTTTTTGATTTCATTTTACATCGCCTAAAATCCTTGCTCAAACTATTTTTAATTCTTAATTTATTCTTTGAATTTCATTCTGAATTTTATCTGACTGTTGAAGACGTATTGCTTCATGCTTTGCTTCACGCCTTACTTCTTTCCTGCAAGCCATTTCTTTATCTCATTTGGTTCAGGTATCCTCCCCTCTGACAAAACCTTGCTGTCTATTACGAGTGCAGGAGTAAGCATAACTGTCTGAGAAATCCTCTCAACATCAGTTACTTTTTCCACTTCTGCACTTATTTTCAATTCCTGCAATGCCTTTTTAGTGTTCTCTTCAAGCTTTTTGCATTTTGGACAGCCCATTCCAAGTATCTGAATCTTCATGTTTCCACCCCAAAATTTTAATCTAAATTTTTATTTTAAACATTTGAGAACATCAATTACCTTCTTGTTCTTTATTCTATAGGCAATGAATTTTCCATTTCTTTCTGAACTGACTATGCCTAATGACTCAAGTTTTGCTAATTGGATTGAAACAGTTGACTGGGTTCTTTTAACAAAAGGAATTATTTTGCAAACGCATCGTTCTCCTTTTAAAAGACATTCTACTATTTTCAATCGTGTTTCATCAGACAATGCCTCAAAGATTTTGAGTTTTTCTTTAGTATTTTTCATATTTACATATTGATAAATGTCAATATTTATAAAATTTTCTATTTTGTTAATAATTTATTTATCTATTAAGAAATTTTAATTCTTATTGGTAGTTAAAATAAACTATTTCTAAAATCTTATCAGCGCAAAGATTATTTATCAAAAATTGCCAGAATACAAAAAAATCGAAGATTTTTTGTACATAAAATGCTTTGCATTTTATTGTACTTTGGGCTTTAGCCCGAAGATATTTATTGGTTTTTTCAAAACTAGGAGAATAACAGAAGATCAATGCACAGTTTTTTCGCTCGATTTTCACACTGTCTAAAACGCTCAAATTTGGGCATTTTAAGGCGTAGAAAGGCAATTCCAAAACGAAAGTTTTTTAAAGGCATTTGTGATATTTTTTATCGTCAAAACAGCATAAAAATAGTGCTGACAGAAGAAAAAATCAAATGAAAATTTCATAGCAATTTGTAAAAAACAATAAGTAAATGCAACAAAAAATAAACGAGCACAACAAAAATAGAATAAAAATAGCAACAAAAAATAAGGTGAAGAAAGAATTATGATGTGAATAAAGAATTTCCATTAAATCAATTAAAAAATTTCATTAGACCGTTTCTAATCAAGCCCTAATGAAAATATTTTGTGAAAGATTTAATTTTAAAATTTTGTAGAAATTTTACAAGGGACTTTGTATAAACTCTTGCAAAAACAAGGAAAAAGCAAAAGAAAGTTTAAAGAGAATTCAAATGAGCGCTGAAGAAAATAAATTGGATGAAAAGAAAGTGGAAGAGATAAAGGTGGATAAGAACGTGGAAGAGATTAGGACAGAGAGGAAAGTGGAAGAGAAAAAAACAGAAGAGAAGAAGGCAGAGGAGAAAATTCAGGAAAAGGAAAAAACCAAAGTGCACTCCAAAGGGGCAGAGAGCTACAAGGCAGAGAACATACAGGTGCTTGACGGCTTAGAAGGCGTTAGAAAAAGACCTGCGATGTACATTGGAAGCACAAGCGCTTCTGGACTGCATCATATTGTCTATGAAGTGATGGATAACAGCATAGACGAAGCGCTTGCAGGATTCTGCAATAAAATACTCATCCTCATACACCCTGATAATTCTGTTACTGTCAAAGACAATGGCAGAGGCATTCCTGTAGAGCTGATGCCAAAGTATGGAAAGTCTGCTCTTGAAATTGTTATGACAAAGCTTCATGCAGGAGGAAAGTTTGACAAGAAGAGCTACAAGGTATCAGGAGGGCTTCATGGCGTAGGAGTTTCAGTTGTAAATGCGCTTTCAGAAAAGATGATTGTCAAAGTTATGCGAGACGGCAAGGTTTATTCCCAAGAATACTCAATAGGAAAATCTGTTTCTGAAGTGAAAGAAGGAGGCGCCTCTGAAGAGACAGGAACAATAGTAACTTTCTGGCCTGACAAGAGCATTTTTGAGACACTAGAATTCAGCTTTGAAGTTCTGAGCTCAAGGCTGAGAGAATTGGCATTCCTCAACAAGGGCTTGGAAATCACATTAAAGGACGAGAGAAGTGACAGGGAAAACCGCTTCTTCTACGAAGGAGGAATCTCGTCTTTTGTTGAATACATAAACCAGAACAAGAAGCCGCTGCATCCGATAATATATTTCTATAAAAAAGAGGGAGATGTTGAAGTTGAAGTGGCAATGCAGTATACAGAAGGCTATTCTGAAAACATATTCTCATTTGCCAACAGCATAAACACAGTCGAAGGAGGCACTCACCTTACAGGACTAAAGAGCGCACTCACAAGAGCAATAAATAATTTCATTGACGCTTCAAAGAACGGAAAAAACGGTTCCAAGAAGAACTCTGAAAAATCAGAGGAGAGGCCCTCAAGCGAAGATGTAAGAGAAGGGCTTACAGCAGTCATCAGTGTCAAAGTTGCAGAGCCTCAGTTTGAAGGACAGACAAAAACCAAGCTCGGCAATTCAAATGTGAAGGGCATTGTGGAATCTGTTGTTTTTGAAAACCTTACAAATTTCCTTAATGAAAATCCTCAGGTATCGCAGTTGATTCTGGAAAAGTGCATGAATGCTGCATATGCAAGGACTGCTGCAAAGCACGCACGAGAACTTGCAAGAAGAAAGAATGCGCTTACTTCAAGCTCGCTTCCAGGAAAGCTTGCTGACTGCTCTGAAAGAAACCCTGCAAAATGCGAGCTTTACATTGTTGAAGGAGATTCAGCAGGAGGCTCTGCAAAGCAGGGCAGGAACAGGGAATTCCAGGCAATACTTCCGCTGAGAGGGAAGATATTGAATGTTGAGAAGTCCAGGCTGGACAAGATAATGATAAACAAGCAGCTCACAAACATAATCACTGCGCTCGGCTGCGGAATAGCAGATGAGTTTGATGCAAAAAAACTAAGATATCACAAGTTGATAATAATGACTGATGCTGATGTTGACGGCGCCCATATAAGAACTCTTTTGCTCACATTCTTCTTCAGGCAGATGAAGCCCTTGATTGAGGGCGGTTTCGTGTATATAGCCCAGCCGCCCCTCTACAGGGTTGCCAAAGGCAGAAGCGTGAAATATCTTTACAGCAATGCAGAGCTTGAATCATATCTGAATGAGATTGGAAGGGAAGGCATTACACTGCAGCGCTACAAGGGACTTGGAGAGATGAATCCGCAGCAGCTCTGGGAAACCACAATGAATCCTGAAAACAGGACTCTGATAAAAGTGACTGTAGAGGATGCTGTGGAAGCAGACACCATATTCACAATATTGATGGGCAGCGAGGTTGAGCCGAGAAGGGCTTTCATCGAATCGCATGCAAAGGAAGTCAGCACTCTGGATATCTAATTTAGATTAGAATATGATTAGATTAAAATATAATTTGAATGCGATTTTTACACTCATTCATTTTACACTCACATCTAAACAGATTTCCTTAATTTCTTACATTCAAAATTTTTCTTTTGATAGCTTCTTTCTCATCTGTCTCACTTCAGAAACAGAGTTGCCTGTATTTGGAATTGAGCCAATCTGTTTTTCCAGAACCAGTTTTCTTACAGCGTCTCTGATTACATCTGACTTACTAGAGTATAATCTCCTATCTACCAATTTGTTAATCTCTTTCACAAGCCCTTCAGGCAATCTCACCTGACTAACTCCCATTGTCATTGTAATACTATTGTAATACGATGTACTTTATAAATCTTTCTTTCACTTATTCGGAAAATTTTTACTAATATTCTTTATTCCAAA